>PKSX01000226.1 GCA_002869435.1 Marinilabiliales bacterium
CGGAAATGGCACCATGATTCTCTATGACCGTGAAGACAATGTGTATGCCGTTCAAACTTTTGTAAACGGGGAGATGACGGAGTCAGAAAATGTGGAAGGCTTTGAGTTTGAATAACTAAGCTACTTAATCAACCCCTACAGATCCTAATATGCTCATTAATACTGCCAATAGTGGGTATTAGAAAATCGATTTAAAATAAATTGTTAAATATAAATGTTTAATCATTATTTAACTTAGAATAATTCTAAATATCGCAAAGAAGAATGTACTTTTGAACAAATTAAACAAACCAAATAGTATGAAATCCATTTTTTCTTTATTCGTTTTTTTGTTTTCATTATTTGCAAGTACGCTCATTGAGGCACAAGTAAACCCGGTTCAAATGGGAAGAACTTCCAACGCATATACGGTATTGAAACCAGAACAAAATCAGGTTTCTGCAAACGATTCCACAGGCATCGTTGTTTTTATTCATCGTCAGGATGTAACCATCTGGGGTGGAGGAAGTGCAGAAAGCGGCAAACTCCGATACGATCTTTCTGTTGACGGTGGCACAACTTTCACCAATGACGTTGGGGTGTTGGACAGCTTATATATTATGCCGGCCAGGTATCCTCAAGTTTGTGTTTTCAACCCCTACAATTCTTCAAACCCATTTAATTTGCGCGTTGCATGGGCTGCGCCTACATTAAATGCAAGTCCTGCCTGGGATGGCTTTGCATCGGGCGTTGCTAATGTGAGCACTACCTTTCCTTTAAGCAGTGAAGAATATAACCAAATTGGCAATTCAACATATTTGCCTACCAGCTTGTGTGAAGGACTTCCAAATGAGTTCTGGATGGTAGATTTTGATTATGACGGAGCGTCTATAGGTGACTCAATACGTATTTTCAAAGGAACATATGGTTTTTCGTCCGGCGTTATTTCATGGGCGAAGCATGCCAGCATTCTTATGCCATACAACAAATCATATAGCGGGACATCGTATAAAACAAGCCCTTTAATTGCTTTTTCCCCTGACGGAAATACCGGCTGGGTTGCTTTTCTGGGAGATCTTACCGGAGGACCTGACTCCACATTCAATCCGGTATTCATGAAATCAACCGATGGTGGTGCAACCTGGGGCAGCCCCGAGGAAATTGATCTTGCCAATATTCCTTATATAAGCAATTATAGCACTATTGGTGAAGAGTTGCAATCCCTGTGGGTTGACACAACAGGAAATCCGGTATCTTCCGGAAGGCCGACCTGTGCATTTGAAGCCGATCTTACTGTGGATGTGAACGGAAACCCTCATTTATTTGTAACTGTTGGAAGTGCTTCTGTTTCAACTAATCCCCTTCCAGCATACTCTGTTTATTCAAATTTAGCAAAAGTTGGCATTGATGTTTCTTCAGATAATGGCGGAGCCTCATGGAAAGCCATTAAAATAGCTCCTATATACGCATTCAGAGGTTCTTTTGGATCAACAACCACCGTCACGATGGATAATTACAATCAGATTTCAAGAACTGAAGATGGTGAGTACATTTTTTACAGTTGGGCTGACTCAGATACAACAGTAACCGGATTTGGCAATTCCTCTAATGATGCTCCGAATTTAAGAATTTCCGGGTTTCGTATTTCTGATGGATACCAAACTTGCCCTAAATGGATTACAAACGGCGATCTGATATGGGATGGCAAAGCATTGTGGCCCACAATGGCTCCCACCGTTTTATCGGGTGATGGAGTTACTGCTGATTATAAATTACCTATTGTAATCACCGAAATTCTTACCGGTGATATTTTAAGTCCCTGTCAGTTCTATTATTTCGGAAATGATGCCACATTTATAGAATCAGATTTCAGCGCTCCCGGAGCTAATTTAAACCTTGACTCCTGTACTTTTATTTGTACTACTGACCCATCTGCGGGTTTCTACTTTAGTGCTAATGCATTAACTGTGAATTTCACTGACACTTCAAAAGTAGTGGGACCATCAACTTATTTTTGGGACTTTGGTGATGGAAATACCTCCTCACAACAAAACCCTTCTCACACCTATTCTGCTTCAGGAAATTATACAGTTTGTTTGATTGTTAATGACTATTGCGGTGCAGATACAATATGCCAGCTTGTTAATGTTACAAGTACTGGTATTCAAGAGTCAGGCAAGGAATTCATTAAAGTATTTCCAAACCCTGGCGATGGCCATTACAATGTTGAACTACTCGGCTTTGAAAATGAAGAACTAGATATCACAATCAGTGATATTACTGGAAAAACTGTATATCAAGAGAATAAAAACAACCCTGAATTTGTTCTCAATGTGAGCTTCCTGGAAAAAGGAATATATGTATTAAAGGTAAATGGTCTTACACGAAGTGTTAGTACCAGGCTTATAATAATGTAAAGAAAATTGCTTGCACGCAAAGACCACGCTATGGCGTGGTTTTTTTTGATCTAAACAATCAGCCCCTTACAAATCTTAATCGCCTCATCAATGCCGTCTTTGTTGCTCCGCCAACGATTCCATGACGCACACATGCATCATCAGCGACGATGGAATGATGGCTCCGCAATTACTCACCAATTTCAGCACCAGTAACGCTCTGGCGTTACGCGGTGCATCTGCGTTAATTGAAGGGGTATCAATGCAGCTAACAGAAATTTGAGAAAATCTGCGGCATCTGTGTTCCAAAAGTGTATATATTGAAAGTCGTATTCTTACCCCACCAACCCCTTACAAATCCTAATAGCCTCATCAATGCCGTCTTTATTGGTGCCGCCGGCAGATGCAAGGAAAGGCTGTCCGCCACCACCGCCCTGAATGGCTTTAGCAACTTCACGGATCATTTGTCCGGCATTCCAACCTTTTTCTTTTACAAGATTATCTGATATAAATAAGGTGAGTGCAACTTTGGGTCCCTGGGTTGAGAAAAGCACGGCAACGATACTATCGCTCAGATTTCGCAAACCAAAGGCAATGTCCTTTAAGGCGCCACCTTCTATGTCGAGGGTTTCGGCTATGAATTTAATACCGTTCAAATCTTCAGCTTTCTCTAATAATTCAGGAGCAATGTCTTTCAGCATCGATTTTTTCAGCTGTTCTATTTCTTTTTGCAAAATATTGTTCTTTTCCACCAGTGCTTCAACAGATTCCAGAGGCTCTTTGCCTTTAAACATAAGCTGCAACGCCTGATATTGTGATGACACTTTCTGGATATATTCCTCGGCTTTTACTCCGGTAATGGCTTCAATTCTTCGTATTCCGGCAGCAATGGCAGATTCTGAAATGATCTTAAAAAACCCGATGGTTCCACTGCTTTCTACATGTGTTCCGCCACAAAGCTCGACTGAAGATCCGAATCTTATAACACGTACCTTGTCGCCGTACTTCTCCCCAAATAATGCCATTGCACCCATGGCTTCAGCATCTGCAATAGGCATTTCCCTGTGGTCTTCTACGGTAATATTGGCTCTTATTCTGCTATTGACTAAATTCTCCACTTTGGTGATTTCCTCTGCAGTCATCTTTTCGAAATGGGCAAAGTCGAATCGCAGATAATCGGGATGTACCAATGAGCCTTTTTGCTCCACATGAGTTCCTAATACTTCACGTAAAGCTTCGTGCAATAAATGTGTGGCTGTATGATTCCGCATGGTTGAAATGCGGTTATTCTCATTAATCACTGCATGGAAAGATGCATTCAAATCTGTAGGTAATTTCTTAGTAATATGTATACTCAGATTGAGTTCCTTAACTGTATTTTCTATGGAAACCTTCTCTCCATTGGCTTCTATGTAGCCGGTGTCGCCCACCTGGCCACCACTTTCGGCATAAAACGGAGTTTTATCGAATACCAATTGGAAAAACTCTTTACCCTTTTGCTCTATCTTGCGATAGCGGGCAATTCTAATATCGCTTTTGGTTTGATCGTAGCCAATGAATTCACTTTCCACACCGGGTATGAGTTCGGTCCAGTCGCCTGTACTTATCGCAGCATCTTTTTTACTGCGTTGTTTTTGTTCATTCAAGTGTTTAGTGAATCCATCAAAATCTACTTCCAATCCTTTTTCACGTGCCAAAAGCTGAGTTAGATCAATAGGGAATCCAAAAGTATCGTATAGTTCAAAAGCAAAAGCGCCGTCAATGGTCTTTCCTTTTAGTGAATTGGCATGTTGCTCAAATTTGTGAATACCATTTTCGAGTGTTCTCAGAAATGAATTTTCCTCTTCCTGAATCACTTTTTCAATGAGCGACTGTTGTTTTTTCAGTTCAGGAAACTGACCGCCCATTTGATCGGCAAGAACGGGCACAATTTTATAAATAAATGCTTCACGAAAACCCAGAAAACTGTATCCATAGCGGATTGCGCGACGTAAGATGCGGCGTATCACATATCCGGCTTTTGCATTTGCAGGCAGCTGGCCATCAGAAATAGCAAAAGCCACCGCACGCACGTGATCAGCAATAACGCGAAAACTGATATCGAGTTTTTCTTCCTTGCCATATTTCATGTCAGCCATTTTCTCAAGCTCGTTGATTAGCGGCATAAAAACATCAGAATCGTAGTTTGAAGTTTTCTTTTGAATAACCCGAACCAGACGTTCGAAGCCCATGCCGGTATCCACATGTTTTTCAGGCAGCGGCTGCAATTCTCCTGATGACAAGCGGTTAAACTGAATAAAAACAAGATTCCATATCTCAATAACCTGCTCATGATCTTTATTGACCAGTTTTGCCCCCGGCAACACTTTGATTTCCTCATCAGGACGAAGGTCGATATGAATTTCAGAGCATGGACCACAAGGACCGGTATCGCCCATTTCCCAGAAATTATCTTTTTTGGAACCTGGTAAAATGCGTTCTTCCGGCACAAATTCTTTCCAGAAACCAGCCGCTTCTGAATCAGGTTCAAGACCATCGGCCTCATCTCCACCAAAATAAGTCACATAAAGACGATTTTTATCAATTTTCAACACATCAGTCAGAAATTCCCAGCCCCAGGCAATGGCTTCTTTCTTAAAATAGTCTCCGATTGACCAGTTTCCAAGCATCTCAAACATGGTATGGTGGTATGTGTCTATGCCCACTTCTTCCAGATCATTATGTTTACCGGAAACGCGCAAACATTTTTGTGTATCGGCAATGCGCCGGTTTTTCGGAGTTTCATTTCCAAGGAAATAATCTTTAAACTGATTCATACCGGCATTGGTAAACATGAGAGTGGGATCATTTTTCAGCACCATGGGTGCCGATTCCACTATTTCATGTTGTTTGGAAGCGAAAAAATCTAAAAAAGCCTGTCTGATCTCGTTGGCGGTCATAATAATCGATCTAAAATTCATTACAAAATTAGTGTATTATTTTTTGTCAAAGCGAAAAATCGGAATTCGGAATCCGCAAATCGAAATTTGTAATTTTTTAGATGCTCAAACAATTAACGATTATACGATTAACGATTTCAGATTAACCAATTTTGATCCCTCCTTTTTTCGTACTTTTGCAGATATTTTTCAAGATGAGCGAAGAACACCTGCGATTTAATCCCGAGACCATGCGCTACGAGCCGGTTAAAACCAAAACCAGGCGCTGGAGGAATATTCTTTATGTTCTGTTGTCGGGTATTGCTTTCGGGCTGGTCTTTATTCTGATTCTGATGAATTTCATCAAATCACCTGAAGAACGCAAAAAAGAACACGATCTGGAGGTATACAAAGAAACGTATAACAAACTTCAGGAGCAATTCTCGCAGAATCTTCAGGCCATTCGCGAACTCGAGAAGCAGGACAAAGAGTTATTTCAGGAAATATTTGAGACCAAGAGTATTGACACCAATTATCAAAGTGATGTCATCATTAACGAATTATCCGAAAAAGGAGAAGATGTTGATCTCTCGCTTATGATGGAAAAGGCTGCCGGCCGAATGAAAAATATTGAAATAATGGCTTCAAATGAAGGCTTACTTGTAGATTTTGCAAGATATTTTGCAGCCAAGAACAGTGATTATCTCCAAAAACTTCCGATACATATTCCTCTGAAAGAAGGAGCTTATACTCTGGTTTCAGGATTTGGTGACCGTATACATCCTATTTTTAAAACCACCCGTCATCACAACGGTATCGATTTTGCAGCACGGGCAGGAAGCTCCGTTATTGCAGCCGGCGACGGTATAGTAGAAAAACCTGTGGGTGATTTCACCGGATATGGAACCGTAGTTGTGATTAATCATGGAAATGGTATTAAAAGCATTTATGCACAGCTGCTCGACACTGAGGTAAGCCCCGGAGAAAGAGTTAAAGCAGGGCAGGAAATTGGTTTTGTGGGCAGCACCGGTATATCCATCGGACCGCACCTGCATTTTGAAATATGGGTAAACGGCGAGCCGGTAAACCCCATGCAATATCTTATCTCAGTGCCTGCTGATAAATATTTAGAACTATTGAAAGCAGCATCTCAATTCAATCAATGTTTATCCTAACTTTGCAACATGAAGACATCCACACTTAAGAAACTTACACTTTTTACCGCTGTTAACTTTGTGATTGCAAACATGGTGGGAACAGGTGTTTTTACTTCACTTGGTTTTCAACTTGCCGACCTTTCGAATATTGCTGCCATATTAATGCTTTGGGTTATAGGAGGCATATTGGCCCTTTTTGGTGCAATGGCTTATGGAGAGTTGGGTGCTGCAATGCCTCGTAGCGGTGGCGAATATAATTTTCTTTCCAGGATTTATCATCCTTCAGTAGGTTTTTTAGGTGGATGGGTTTCTGCAACAATTGGTTTTGCTGCTCCTGTTGCGCTGGCAAGTATGGCCTTCGGAGAATATTTCAACAGAGTTTTACCTGAGGTTTCTCCAATGCTTTCAGCCATTATTATTCTGTCAATAATTACAGCTGTACATAGCTGGGATATTAAAAGTGGTGGTCAGTTTCAGAATATATTTACCGTTGCAAAAATTGCTTTTGTAATATTATTCATCGTTGCCGGACTCTTTTTTGCTCCGGAAACACAAAATATTAGTCTGTCTATTGATTCGGGTACATGGGCAGATGTATTTACACCTGCATTTTTTGTTGCATTGATCTATGTATCATATGCTTATAGTGGGTGGAATGCTTCAGCATATTTTGTTAACGACCTGAAAAACCCGGTAAAACAACTTCCAAAATCACTTTTAGTTGGAACCATTGTGGTTACAGCATTGTATGTACTACTCAATTTTGTATTTCTACTTGTTGCACCTGCAGCTGAAATGACAGGGCAACTAGAAGTCGGATTTATTGCTGCGAATTATATTTTCGGAGTAAATGTTGGGCAAATGATGAGCATTGCAATATCTCTGCTCCTGGTCTCATCTATCAGTTCAATGGTGTTTGCTGGGCCACGCGTTACTCAGGTTATGGGAGAAGATTTTAAATTACTGAGTTTCCTTGGAAAGAAGACTAAGCGCAATGTTCCGATGACTGCAGTTTTACTTCAATTTGCTATTAGCTTTGTGCTCATTATTACTGCATCATTCGACCAACTTATAACCTATACAGGTTTCGTGTTAAACATTTTCACTTTCCTAACAGTGATGGGGGTTTATGTCCACAGAATTAAATATAAAGATGCCGATCGCCCAGTAAAAACATGGGGATACCCGGTTACACCGTTCATTTTTATGGCTTTCAACCTTGCCATCGGAGTATTTCTTGTAATAGAAAGACCCGTTGAATCACTCATTGGCCTTGGCACCATTGCCGTTGGAGCCATCCTTTACTTCTTTAGTCAGCAATCCAATAAAAAAACCAAATAACATGACACGTACTTTTGCCATTTTATTGTCTCTTTTTGTAGTCGCATTTATTTCATGCGGGAATCAAAAAACCAACGAAAATAATGATCAGGACAGCACTGCAAACGACACTGTTGCTGTGGAAGAAGAGATTGTTCTGAATTATTTCTACGATGATATTGCACGCTATGTAGCCGGACTGCCGGTAAGCGACAGCAGTGAATTAAAAGAATACACAGATCAGGCTGAATGGCAAAGCTATGCCTCAGACCTGGATCAAAACTGGCAGAATTTCCTTACCGATAAAATTGATGTAATGAAGCCGTGGATAGATAAAGAGCTTGGTGCAATCAATGCATCAACAAAAACAGTATTCTATCCATTCTCAGGTCCCGATTTTGCATACATGTATACATTTCTGCCCAATGCCGAAAGCTATTACATGATTGCCCTTGAACCTGTAGGAATTATTCCGGATATCAGCAAAATAAATAACTCCGCATCATTTTTCGGAGCCATGAACAATGCCATTCGCGACAACCTGAATCTTAGTTTTTACATTACAAAAAGCATGAAATCGCAAATGAATAATGCACAAATCAAAGGAACACTCCCTGTTCTGTTATTCTTTATGGCTCGCATGAATCTTCACATTCAAAACATCAGCCCGGCCACAATTTCTGAAGGAGGAGAGCTGGTAGTAAGCGAAACAGAGAATATGTCGACTGTAAATAAAAACTTTACCAATGGTGTTGAAATTACATTTGTAAAGCCGGGAGAAAACAAACTGCGTAAAGTGTATTATCTGAGTGTTAGTATCCGCAACGATGGTTTTGCAGCCATGCCTGAGGCTGAAGAATATCTCAAATCAATGCCTACTGACATGACTACCTTTGTGAAATCTAGCTCATACTGCATGCACGAAGACAAGTATAATACCATTCGCGATATTTGCCTTACACACTCCAAATATATTGTGCAGGATGATAGTGGAGTACCATTCCGCTTCTTTGATAAAGATAAATGGGATTTTGGTTTTTATGGTATTTATACCAGACCTATTCCTGTTTTCAGTCATTTTTATCAGGATGACTTCAAAAAAGCATTCCCTGCAGATCCCAAACCTCTGGGCTTCCGTTTTGGATATCCGGCAGAATCCAATATCTTTGTAGCGAAAAGAAAATAAGTGTAGATGGAATTTTTAAGAAAAAGCCTTTTATTTTTAAGCTTTCTCAGCATATTTGCCTCCTTTGCAGGTGCGCAAACCAATGTCTTACCTGACAGCTCTGATGTGCTCGACACTATTCCTTACGGGGAACAGCACATTGTTTTGTATAAAGCCAATGTGTGGGACTATGTGATAGATCCTGAAATCTTAGCCCGCGATAAAGCGATCTCAGACACCATGGATATTTTCACTGAGCGCTGGAATAATGAAATCACATTCCCGTATCAGTGGCCGGATCCGGGTCCCCCTCCAGATAGTATTTTAATACAGCTGGTTGATGACGAACGTGGATTTGTTCTGCCCCATTATGGAATGATTACTTCAGGATTTGGCTGGAGGTATGGCCGAAATCATAAAGCCATTGATATCGATTTGGAAAAAGGAACACCTGTTCGTGCTGCATTCGATGGTAAAGTACGATACTCACAATACAATAACGGAGGATACGGCAACCTAATAATCATACGTCATTTCAATGGTCTGGAAACATATTATGCTCACCTAACAACACGGTATGTGAAGCCAAACCAGATTGTAAAAGCTGGTCAAATAATAGGAACCGGTGGCAATACAGGAGCGCACTGGACAGGAGCACACCTGCACTTTGAATGCAGGTGGTGGGATCATGCTTTTGACCCACTCAGAATAATAGAATTTGATTCGCTTCGTCTGAAATCTGATTCCGTAATTCTCACACCAGCTGACTTTAAAATTTCTCAAAGTCATAAGGCGTATGTTAATAATGGCGTCAACGGACAAAACAGTGGCACTGCTGTCAATTATGGTGGAAATAATGTCACGAATAATAAACCTGTTGAAACCAATGCATCTGCCAGCGGAAAGGTTATGGGGAATTATTATTACGTAAAAAAAGGCGACACTCTTTCTGCTATTGCAAGAAGATTTGGCACTTCGGTAGCTAAATTGTGTGAACTCAATGGCATTAGTAAGAATTCTACACTGCATATTGGTCAAAAAATCAGAATCAAGTAGGCCATGCGCTTCATTATTGCCACTTTAACGCTGTTTCTAATTGTAAATCAGGTTCAGGGTCAGGATGAATGGCCTGCCGAACGCGATACCAGTGGTCTTATTGGACAATGGCTCTTTAATGAATACTGTGATTCTTTTCCTGAAATTTACATGATGCCCGAATGGTATGATTTGCAGATTATATATGTGCAGATCGATCGTGACAGCAGTGGGTTTCCTCATCTTACATATCACAAGATGGGCGTGGACAATAACCGGTATTTTTATCCTGCCAGTCTTGTAAAACTTCCTACACTTCTTCTTACTTTAGAAAAACTGCAAGAGCTGTATCCCAAATATAAAATTGATAAATACAGCAGAATTAAAATAGGGAAGGCTCACAGTTGTCAAAAGGAATTTAAAACAGATACTACAGGGCCGGAGGGATACCCCACTCTAGCCAATTTTATCAGAAGAATTCTTCTGGTTTCTGATAATAATGCATACAGTAGATTATATGAATTCATGGGTCAGGAAGACCTGAATAAAAGAATGTGGGCCAAAGGTTACACCGATAATATCATATTGAAACGATTTGCCCGTTGCGATTATGAAGAAAACCGCTATACCAATCCATTCTGGTTTTATCATCTCAACGGAGAAGTAGCCTATTATCAAAAAGCACGGAAAAATCCGAATAAATGGATCATTCCCTATAAAATAGACACCCGGGTAGGAAAAGGATGGCTGGACTGGAAAACATATCGTGATAAACCCAAAGACTTCAGGTATACTAACCGAATCACGCTTGAGTCGGAGCTGGACATGATGATTAAACTCATACTTCCGGAAACAGTTGATTCAGCTGATCGCTGGAACATAAGCCAGCACGACAGATTGTTTCTACTTCAGTATTTTTCAATGTACCCGCGTCAGTCGCCCATTAAAGAATATCATGACTACGAAGAGTATGAAGATTCGTATAAGAAATACTTCATGATTGGCGATACTAAGGATACCATATACGATGAGAACCTCAAAATTTTCAATATTGTAGGACTTTCATACGGATTCCTTTCCGATATTGCCTACATTGTGAATCTGGAAGAAGGTGTGGAGTTTTTTCTTGCAGCGGTAATTTATACGAATCACGATGATATTCTGAATAATGACAAATATGAATATCATGAAGTGGGTTTCCCGTTTTTCGGGAAATTCGGTAGAATCGTGTATGAATATGAGCGTCAAAGGCCGCGCACTTATCGCCCCGACTTCTGGGAGATTAAGACAGCGCTCGGACTACCCCCACTGTAGTAAGTGAAATTGAGAAAGTAAGATTGAAAAAGTCAAAAGTTATGGTTTTACCTGTAAAAAATCTTTCATGGAAAAACCCAGAGAAGGACATTACCCAAAACTTTTTACTTTTCTACTTTTTTCCTTTTCCAATTTGACTTAAAAAATCAGTTTATGCACCAACGAATATCCGTTGATCTGTAGTTCCAAAATATAACTTCCGGCACCGTTTACCATTCCTCTGTCAATGATGTATTCGTAATGACCGGCATCCAGATTGTCATTTTCAATTACATTTATCACTCTGCCACTTATATCGTAAACTGCGAGATGAATCTCAGAGGTTTCCAGCAAGTCAAAACTCACATTTGAGAATTCTTCGGCAGGATTTGGATAGACTGTAAAAGATGATGGATCCATATATTCCTCCATACCGGCAGCAAGTGAATACACATTAATATCATCGATATAGATATTGTTTCCACCGTTGGAATAGAATTCAAACATTAGTCGTGCACCCTTATGATTCAAGTTTGCAGAAGTAATAACGAAGTCCTTTTCAACCCAATCATTCTGAGATGATGGTGTAAATGCAGTTTCCAGCGGACCGACTGTTCCCATTGCAGCCCCGCCTAAACTAAGTTTATTGGCCCATTGTGAGCCACAATCGTTGGAAAGGTAAACCACAAGTTTATCATATGCTGTATCAGCAGAAGTTAGAATGGTACCCGGGTTTATTTTTCCTGCATATGCATATTTGAAAGACACTTTTGCATGGGAACCGGCCGGGAGCGTAGTGAGATCAATCATCGGACTCACCATTCGATCATAACTTCCGTTAATATTTCCGTCGAAATTATTTATATACACCGATTTAGAGCCACTGTAATATGCTGCTGAACTCAACTCCCACGTTGCGGCAA
>PKSX01000018.1 GCA_002869435.1 Marinilabiliales bacterium
GTCTCCCGCACTCGCATCACACATAACCCCAAACCAATAACGGCCTATTGCATAAAATTTTGCCTACTTCGTCAGACTCAGCATGTCAAAATTTTGTTTTCTGAAGTGGATTTATGGCAGATCAAACCACTACAAATCTTTCCACTTTTCCCCTTCCACTTTCCACTGCTCTAAATTGTTAATAAGTTCCCGATTTTTTCATCCATTACCTCCGTCTCTTTCGGGTAAAATGCGTATCTTTGTGCGTTGTTTTAAAAACAACTCAAACGACTTATTTTAAGCGATTTAGACATGAGTGAGGAAAAGAAGAATTTGAACGAATATTCAGCGAATAATATTCAGGTGCTCGAAGGCCTTGAGGCAGTACGCAAAAGACCGGCAATGTATATCGGAGATGTAAGCAATAAAGGTTTGCATCACTTGGTATACGAGGTGGTTGACAACTCTATTGATGAGGCGCTGGCCGGGTATTGTAATAATATTGAAGTACGCATACACGAGGATAACTCTATTACCGTTATTGACGACGGTCGCGGAATCCCCGTGGAAATGCATGAAAAGGAACAAAGATCGGCTCTTGAGGTTGTTATGACCGTGCTACACGCCGGTGGTAAATTTGACAAAGACACGTATAAGGTTTCCGGTGGTTTGCACGGTGTTGGTGTGTCTTGTGTAAACGCCTTATCCACAAAGTTGGTGGCTACGGTGCACCGCGAAGGAAAAATGTACCGTCAGGAATACGAAAAGGGTAAACCGCTTTACGATGTTAAAGAAATTGGTACTACAGATAAATCGGGTACGGTTATTAATTTCATGCCGGACAACAGCATTTTTATTGTTAGTGAGTATTCATTTGATATTCTGTCAAACCGTTTGCGTGAACTTGCGTTTCTGAATAAAGGCATCCGCCTGAAACTCATTGATGAAAGACCACATGAAAACGGAAATGAAACCGAAAAAGAGTTTTTCTCAGAGAATGGTCTTCTCGATTTCCTGAGTTATCTTGACGGGAATCGTGAAAAGCTTATTGAAGAGGCCATTTATTTTGAAGGCGAGCGCAATGGTGTTCCTATTGAGATTGCCATGCAATACAATACATCGTTTTCTGAAAACGTACACACTTTTGTAAATAATATCAGCACTATCGAGGGTGGAACACACCTGGCCGGTTTCCGTCGCGGGCTTACCCGTACGCTGAAATCATATGCCGAGAAATCGGGCATGCTGGCCAAACTGAAATTTGATATCAGTGGCGATGACTTCCGCGAAGGGCTGACATCTATTATTTCTGTAAAAGTAGCCGAGCCTCAATTTGAGGGTCAAACCAAAACCAAACTTGGAAACAACGATGTTATGGGGGTTGTAGATCAGGTCATTTCAGAGAACCTGAATTATTATCTGGAAGAGCATCCGAAAGAAGCCAAAGCCATTGTAAACAAGGTGATACTGGCTGCTACCGCACGTCATGCTGCACGCAAAGCCCGCGAGCTGGTACAGCGCAAAAATGTACTCACCGGTAGCGGACTTCCCGGTAAACTGGCCGATTGCTCATCAAAAGATCCTGCCGAAAGCGAAATCTTCCTCGTAGAGGGCGATTCTGCGGGTGGAACAGCCAAACAGGGTCGAAACCGGTTTTTCCAGGCCATACTTCCACTCAGGGGTAAAATTCTGAACGTTGAAAAAGCCATGGCGCATAAAATTTTCGAATCGGAAGAAATCAAAAATATATTCACCGCACTTGGGGTTACCATTGGAACCGAGGAAGACAGCAAAGAGCTCAATCTTACCAAACTCCGGTACCACAAAGTAGTGATTATGACCGATGCCGATGTTGACGGAAGTCACATTGCCACACTTATTCTTACTTTCTTCTTCCGTTACATGAAAGCCATGATCGAGCTGGGCTATATTTATATTGCCACTCCCCCGTTATACCTCATTAGAAAAGGCAACAAAGAAATATATGCATGGGATGAAAACCAGCGCGAGCGAATTGTGAATGAGTTTAAGGGTCCTGACGGAACTGAAAAAGGAATTCACATTCA
>PKSX01000033.1 GCA_002869435.1 Marinilabiliales bacterium
AACCAGTCTGCTGAATACATCTCGTCCGAATTTGTCGGTCCCCAATATGAATTTTTTTTCTGTAATCAGATCATCTTTGTTGTGATTATCGTTTATAATATCGGAGAGATGATAGTTTTCTTTAGGACCGTTATTAGGGCTTAATCCTGAATATTGCTCAGTATAAAGAGAGTCACCTTCAAAATTGTATGAGAATAATGCAATGCTTCTGCTTTTCATATCCTTTCCAAATAACCATGAAGATATTTTGCCTTGACTTGTGGCGTTTGGAAAGTTTAGAAAATCACATCTGAATCCCGGCTTTTTAAATGCTATTTCAACATGCTGATCATTCGCATGTCTTGTATTGTCTGGTATAAATAAATATGCAAATATTGCTACAAGAATAAGCACGCCAATATATCCTGCGGCTATATAGCCAGGAATACTGCGAATGATTCTTTGCTTTTTGCTCATGCTCTGTTAACCTTATTGACTTGGCTAAAATAAATAAAATTCAGCATTACAGACATTTTGTGTTAACTAATGGTTGCAAGAATGTATACCTTTTTCATGTGAGATTTTAGAGATTGGGTTTGAGATCTTAGAACTTTGGCCTTGGAAGCTTTTGAATCAGGAATAAAGAGTTCTAATTGTCAAATGAGCATATCAGTACACAGGCAAATTAAATTAATCATTGGCACAATTTTTTAATGTATTTTTACTGCATCGAAATTTTTTATTTGATTTGCGCGTTCATGTATTCATACAACAGAAGTTTAATTTAATTCCACTCTCATGAAAGCACGTTTTTTTCTTGTTCTGATACTGTTTTTCACAGCTGGTAGTTTACTTGCCCAGGAAATTCAGCTGGCCAGCGAGGCCGAATTCAAGCGTTTCAAATCTTCGACAACTTATTTGGTCAAATATGATGACCCTTTTTCTATGTTTAATGCCTATATGGAGGAGGATATGAAAGCCGTTTGGACAATTACTCCATATAAAATAATTTCATCCGAAGAGTTTGAAGATAAAATGAAGGATAAGGAAGCATCTTTTATATTTCTTTCTGAGGCCATGAAAGATGATCAGGGTGTATTTTTTAAACTTAATGTTTTAAATATTGTACTGGGCGCCCGATCCGGAAATCTTAACAATATGCCCGATCTTGGATCTGCGCCGCTTAGCTATGTTTTTGATGACTGGGATGATGAAGATGTTTATTTGTATAAATTGGCAGGAATCCTTCGATTCTTTCAATTCTATGTGAACTACAATATCAGCCATCCGGGTAGTGATTTCAAAGATGTGGTTAAAGCCAATAAATCAAAAATTGAAGGGAAACAACTCTGGCTTATTAAAGGCGATATGGATTCTGATGTGGATTCTGAGTCAGAAATTTCAAAGTATTACGACGGTACTGTAAAGTTTGTCAGCGAAGAAGATATCCGTACTGCTGTACATAATGGCAATACAAATGTGGTTTTTCTTCACAAAGTTGGTCCAAACGGACAAAACGGATATCATTGTATGAAGTTTCTCATCAATGCAGGCGACGGCACTCCTGTATACTACGATATGCATAAGGTGAGTAATGGTAAATCTGATGCATTTCTCTCTTCTGATTTCAAATCATTGTAATATATGAGCGACGATAAAAAGATTATTTTCTCCATGGTTGGAGTGAGCAAAAAATATGCTCAGGGAAAACAAGTACTCAAAAATATTTATTTATCATTTTACTACGGTGCAAAGATTGGCGTTCTCGGCCTTAATGGAAGCGGGAAATCGACTTTGCTGCGTATTATTGCAGGTCAGGAAAAAAGCTTCGATGGTGAAGTGGTTTTCTCTCCCGGCTTTTCAGTTGGATTACTGGAGCAGGAGCCTGCACTCGATGACAACAAAACTGTTATGGAAATTGCACAGGAGGGTGTGTCCGGAACAGTCGCACTTTTAAAAGAGTACGAAGAGATTAACAATAAATTTGCTGAACCCATGTCGGACGATGAGATGAATAATCTGATTGCACGTCAGGGTGAATTGACCGAGTTGCTCGATCAGCAGGATGCATGGGAACTTGACTCAAAGCTCGATCGTGCAATGGCTGCGCTCAATTGTCCGCCAAAAGATGCACAGGTTAGTTCGCTTAGCGGTGGTGAACGTCGCAGAGTTGCTTTGCTCAGATTGCTTCTTCAAAAACCCGATATTCTGTTGCTCGATGAGCCTACCAACCACCTCGATGCTGAATCAGTAATGTGGCTCGAGCATCATTTGCAACAATACAAAGGAACTGTCATTGCCGTAACCCACGACCGATATTTTCTCGATAATGTGGCCGGCTGGATTCTTGAACTCGACCGTGGCGAAGGTATTCCGTGGAAAGGAAATTATTCTTCATGGCTCGAGCAAAAATCGAACAGACTTGCTCAGGAAGAAAAGACCGAGTCAAAACGTAGAAAAACACTTGAACGGGAACTTGAATGGATACGTATGGCCCCGAAGGCTCGCCATGCAAAGGGTAAAGCTCGTTTGAACGCGTATGAAAAGTTACTTAGTCAGGATTCAAAAGAAAAGGAGCAAAGATTGGAGATCTATATTCCCGATGGACCTCGTCTGGGAAATAAAGTAATCGAAGCTAAGGGTTTAAGCAAGGCATTTGGGGATAAAAAACTCTTTGAAAATCTATCGTTTAGCATTCCGCCAAATGCTATTATTGGAATTATTGGCCCGAATGGTGCCGGAAAAACAACTCTCTTTCGAATTATTATGGGGCAAGAGAATGCCGACAGTGGTTCGTTTGAAGTAGGTGAAACGGTTCAATTCGGTTATGCAGATCAATCACACGAAGCCATAGATGCTGAAAAAACAGTGTATGAAGTGGTAAGCGGAGGAGAGGAAACTCTGCGTATGGGCGGGCGTGAAATGAATGCCCGTGCCTATATAAGCCGTTTCAATTTCAGTGGTGGCGATCAGGAAAAGAAATGTGGTGTTTTATCAGGCGGAGAAAGAAACCGACTGCATCTGGCACTTACTTTAAAAGAAGAAGCCAATGTACTTCTGCTTGATGAGCCTACAAACGATATTGACGTAAATACACTGCGTGCACTCGAGGAAGGGATTGAAAATTTTGCCGGTTGTGCAGTAATCATTAGTCACGACCGATGGTTCCTCGATAGGATTTGTACACATATTCTGGCTTTCGAAGATGATGAAGTGATCTTTTTCGAAGGTGCATACACCTATTACGAAGAAAACAGAATCAAAAGACTCGGCTCAGATACAGAGTCTAATTTTAGATACAGAAAGCTGGAAGATTAGTCACTAGTTATAGACTCATTTCACCCCTCAACGATTTCTGCAATAGCTTCCTTAAATCTGATCCTGAATATCCTTCTCCAAGCAAATACATTGATTTGGTGAGTGCTGCTTCGGTGGTCATATCGCGTCCACTGATTACTCCAAGTTCGAGAAGCTTTTTGCTGGTTGCATACCGACCCATTTCAACCTCGCCACTTTTACACTGGCTAACATTCAAAATGGTTTTTCCGTTTCTGCCCGCCTCTTCAATCAATGACAGAAAATCTTTATTGGTAGGTGCATTTCCGGCACCAAAGCTCTCGAGAATTACAATTTCTAATTCTTTCTGTGCCAAAGTGTTTTTTACCAGGCTGAGTGGAATTCCGGGAAATAATTTTAGAATTCCTACGGCATTGCTGAGATTTTTATGGGCTTTCAGTGCTTTGTATGCCGGCTTTCTGATGTAAACCTTATTGTATTTAATGTGTACCCCAACATCGGCCAGCGCAGGATAATTGCCGGAAATAAAAGCATCGAAATGCTCAGCATTGAATTTCGATGTGCGATTTCCTCGGAAAAGCTGATTCTCGAAATACACACAAACCTCGTGTACAATCGGAGTGTCATCTTCATATGCCGAAGCAATTTCCACTGCAGAAATGAAATTTTCGCGCCCGTCGCTGCGAACCATGCCCAACGGAAGCTGAGATCCGGTGAGAATAACCGGTTTATTCAGGTTTTCTAACATGAAACTCAGCATTGAAGCAGTGTATGCCATGGTGTCGCTGCCATGTAATACAACAAAACCATCATATTCGAGGTAGCTTTTCTCAATGATTTTAACCAGTTTAATCCAGAATTGCGGGTTCATATCAGATGAATCAATAATCTCGTCCATCTGTACATGGTCAATTTCCACATTCATGCTCTCAAGCACAGGGATATGCTGAAAAATCTTTTCAAAATCGATGGGTATAAGCGACTGACTTTCTTCTTCCATCATCATCCCAATTGTGCCGCCGGTATAAATCACCAGCACTTTTCTCATTTCTGTCATCGCTTAAATATTTTGAAATACGCGTTTGGCATTGGCAGTAGTAATGGCCGCAGTATCTTCAGGGCTTTCGCCCATTACATTGGCCAGAAAATCGCAGATCAACTCCAGATATGCCGGTTCATTACGCCTGCCTCGGTGCGGTGTGGGTGCCAGATATGGTGCATCTGTTTCCAGAACCAGATTTTGAATGCCACTGTGTTGGGCAATATCAATAACTCCTGAGTTTTTGAACGTTAAAACTCCTCCAATACCCAGCATAAAACCCATGTCTATGGCTTCTTTAGCTTCTGCCACATTTCCGCTGAAACAATGTAAAACACCTCTTGCACGGCCTTTGTAAATGCGTATAATATCCATTACTTCAGGCATAGAGTTACGCTGGTGAATACTAACCGGCAAATTTCTCTGTGCAGCCATTTCCAATTGCATGGCAAATGCTTCCTTTTGCTCTTTTATATAGGTTTGATCCCAATACAAATCAATACCTATTTCGCCAACAGCCACAACATCATTGTGAGAATTGAGTTCCTTTTCCACAAGGTCAAGTTCTTCTTTGAAGTTCTCTTTCACATCGGATGGGTGCAGACCACGCATAGTATAAATAAAACCTGGATACAATGCCGCCTTTTGCTTCATTGAATCACGCGTTCTGGAATCAATATCGGGAAATAATATTGCTTCAACACCCGTATCTTTGGCTCTTTGTACTACTTCGTCGAAATCTTCGTCGAAATCTTCGTGATAAATATGAGTATGTGTGTCGATCAGTTGCATTAATGGCTGTTGTCAATTCAATGCAAAGGTAATGAATAATGTCTGTCCTAATAAAATCAAATGTCAGGCTAAGCTTGTCGAAGTCAGCATTTGATTTCATTATTCCTTAATCAACCTCAAAACAACCTCTATATTCTCTCCGCTAATACGAATACTATACAAACCTTTGGCTAAATCAATGATACTGAGTTTTAGCTCTCCATTTGGGAGTACTCCTTTACGGATCAGTCGAGCGGTGGCATCATATAATTGCCAGGTTAGCTCTTCATCTTCACTGTTTTGCAGGTAAACAAAATCCTGTGCAGGGTTGGGATAGAGCAGTACGGCAATGTCTTCTGGCTCTTCAATTCCGGTGGCAAGATATACATGAATGATATCTGTTGTACTGTCTGAAGGACAATGGGCCGAAACCGCAATTAGTTTTACTTCATAATCACCAACAGCTGTATAGGTATGGAACGGATCCTGCTGATTGCTGAAATTACCATCGCCAAAACTCCATTCGTAAGAGATGGCACCTGTACTTGTATTGGTAAATCCAACAAGGGCATTGGAGAGTGGAATAGAATCGGCAGTTGGTGTGAAGTCGGCCATAACGTCTTCGTAAACTGTGATATAACTACTCATCAACAAAGTATCGTTACCATATGCACCACCAACATATTGGGTGATATCATACACACCGGCAGCCGGAAAGGTGACATAATAATTATTGCCAATTGTATTCCACAGCTGTCCGCCATCAAAATCCCACCAAACAGTATCGTTGTATTGCGCTGTAGAAGTGAAGATGACGGTGTCGTTTCCGCAAATGTGGAAGTTGTTGGCATAAAATCCGGCCTGGGCCATGTTCATATACTCAAATTTCATGGCATCGAAAGCAATAGAGTCTCCTGTTACACCTGTAGAGTCTCCAAGATAAACAGTGGCTGCTCCTGGTGCCAATTGGAATATGCCGAGTTCTACCCACGTATTTTTATTTGCATTCTGGCTCACAGTTACCACAGTATCTCCGGTAAGGGATGTAATGTGATACATGGCAGATAGGGTATTGCTTCCTTCAGGCGGAATAAATGCACTGATTTTCATCCATGCAGTGTCAACAATATTTGGAGTCCAGGTGGTATAACAGATGTCAGGCGTGGTAGCCATGCCAAGTGTAAACCAGGTGTGGCCGTTATATCCGCTGTTGAAATCGCGGAAATAGCGCATATGGCTACCCAGAGTACTGTTATTTACATAAAAACCATGTCCGTAATAATTATTGTCGATGATGGTGTCATTGTAAGTGGGTTCGTAAGTACGTGCCGCAGTCGACCACGCAATGTATGAATATCCGCCACCAAGGTTTTCAAAACCGTTATTATACCCGGGCCAGTCATAATATACGCTGTCTCCGTCATAACTGGGATATCCCGGTGTGTTTTTGTCTCCGTAAGGATCATTGAAAACCAGTGTGTGTTGTCCCTGAACATATCCAATACAGAGCGTGAGATGCCCTGATGCAGTAAGATAATTGCATAGTGGATGCACATACCCATTGTTTATTTCCTGAATGGTAGAATCATAGTTACAAGATGTGGTCCAATACTGATTTGAACCCATATAATGTGCCTCAAGATAGTCTCTTTGGGAAGAATTCGGGCTATAACCGGTTTTCCACATATAACCATAACCACCATACGCAGTAGTTCCGTACGCATCAGCAGTTTCCTGATAATACCATTCATTGAAGCGATAACGATCTGCAACATAAGAACCGAAATCATTTACATGAGGATCCCAGCTATAACCATGATCAACACTCACCGGCCATGCAGGTAAACGATTATAATAGGCAATCGCCATAATGCAGGTAGTAGGTGCACAGGAACCCCAGCCGGCATGCCATGAGGGCGTATCATATACCTGATGCACATACGGCACATGGCCGGGAACTGTTGTGTTGGCTTGCGTATTTCTCACCGGATTATAGAAATGACGTTTCAGAACACCACTATGCTTGTATTCGCTGCTTGTATTTCCTTCGGAAACTTTGAAAATCTCCAAACCGGTTTGATTGTGATAATATACATGTCCGTTTTTATCATATACAGGCCCCATAGCAATATCTGTTCCGTTTGTAAGTGGAATAATAGAGTTGGCTTCGGCATCATATTCCAGTATCTGACATGATTCGAGTATATGCTCATTGATTTTTTTTTGCTGGAAAACCAGTTTATTTTCAAACGGATGCCAGTCAAAAGCATTTCCGCTTAAAGTTTTAGTGACTCCGTTTTCAAGATTGTATATCACAACATTCTCCGGTGATGTTCCCCAGGCGAGATATTTTCCATCGTGTGAGAATGAAGGTAAATATGCAGTGTTTGAAGTCAGAACTGTACTTTCTTTTGTTTCTAAATTGATTAAAATGGGTTGATCCAAAGTATTGGTATGGCAAATGAATTTCCCATCAGGGCTGAATGCCATATAATTGCTGTAATTTCCGTATGAAATGTTTTCTCTGTTTCCGTCTTTACGAATTATCGTCATGGTTTGATCAAACGGCAGCAGCAAATCTCCATTGGCAGCCATAATGGGTTGTCCGCAAAGATATTGAGGTTCGGTAAGAGTAAACAATTTGCCTGTTGTCAGGTCAATCATGGCAGGTTGCTGGTTATACTCTTTATCAATGTATTTGAAAAGTACATGTTGCCCATCAGCATGCAGGTTGATATATCTGCCGCAGCCAGGTGAAGTGATCAGCAGTTGAGCTGAATTATCGTTTAGAAGATAAATCTCATTTCCCTGATTGGTGGATGCTACAATACCATAATCGGTTGGTATTAGGGCTGTAAAATACCCAAGATCTTCGGCCATATATGTATCGTTTGGCCTGTCGTTTTGTGCGTGAAGTGAGATGGCAGAAAGTGCCAATATCAGAAGAATCAATACTTTTTTCATACAGGAGCAATTCTATGAGTGTACAAAAATACGGTATTGCGGGTAGATTGGCAATGGGTTTGGCGTTAAATTATGGGATAGAACACAGATAACACTGACTTAGCTGATTTACACTGATTTGTGTTAGGGTGACAAATAGTTAACTAATTTCGAATTTCCAGAACTTTGAACTCAGTTCTTCTGTTTCGCCTTCTCATGGCTTCTTCTTCACTTTCAGTATAAATAGGTCGCTCCCGGCCATAGCCTTTTGCAAAAAGCCGATCGACTATTATGCCTTTATTAATAAGATATTCCACCACACTTTTTGAGCGATCCAGATCAAGACGATTACTGTATTCGTCACTCCAACGACTGTCCATATGAGTTCCAACTTCAATGATTAAGCTGTCATGCAGACTAAGGAAAACAGCAACACTATCCAGAAAAGCATAACTTTCGGGTCGGATTGTTTCCTTATCGAAATCAAAGTATATGGGTGGATCAGGATTGAAAATATCGCCAACTTTTATGGTGTCAGAATTCAGATCAAAGGTTTGTGCTTTGCTGAATTGTATACTGAACAATATGATTAAAAAGAAGAGAAGCCTCATTAAAGCAAATATAGTGAACTTTGAGCGAATTTGATAACTTTATCTGCGTTAATCCGTAATTTGCTTCATTCCGCGTTAATCCGCGTCTACTTAAAGGTTTTTCTTCACAAACCCACAAATCTCATCCAGAGCATTTTTTGCCTCGGGAAATAATGGCGAAAGCAACGGAAATGCATGCACCATATTAGGCCATTCTTTGTAGGTGAGCTCTACGTCATCTCTTTTTAAAACTTCTGCCATTTTACGGCAATCATCGAGGTGGATTTCGTAAGAACCAACGGTTAAATGTATCGGTGGTATACCTTTGAAATGGCCAAATTGTGGGGAAAGTAGCGGGTCTGTGGTATCGTGGCCTGCAATATACATCTCTGTCCATATTTTCCATGAGTTTTTGGGTGCCACATCATTTTTGTAATTGTATTCAAATGATTTTGCACTGCAACTTGCATCTGTAAGGGGTGAAATGGAGAATGCGGCTTTAGGCTGAGGAAAAGCAAGCTGTTTGAGTTTGAGCAAGAGGGATAGCGTGAGGGTTGCACCGGCCGATTCCCCGCCAATAACGATGTTTTCCGGTTTAAACCCCGAATCAAGCAAAAACCGGTAGGCTTTTAAGCAATCTTCCACTGCGGCAGGAAAAGGGTGCTCGGGAGACAGTCGGTAATCAAAAAGCAAGCATTTTATGCCGGTGCCTTTGGCAAATTTCGAAACATGCATGCGGTGCGTGAGGCATGAACCCGAAATGAATCCGCCTCCATGAATGTAAAGCAGTACTTTCTCTTCCGGTGCATTTTCAGGAATAATCCATTCGGCATACATTCCGTTAATGTCTGTATTTTCCGCCTTGGTGCCTTTTGCTAATCTCATTTTTGCCGAAGCTTTGTCAATTCTGGCTCTGAATTTTTCCACCGAAAAACTGTCGTCAATAATTTCACGTTTCAGTTTTCCTTTGAAAATCTGTCGGTTTCGGATGAGGAATATGAATAATTTGGAGCTGAGGCTTGGCATGACTGAAAATCTGCTTCAAAATTATAAATAATGCAGAATTTTCACCTTAATACTTCCATCAGAAACGAAACTTCGGTTTCACGCTCAGCATTACATACAGAAACTGCGGTGGGAAAACATCAACGTTTTCTGTGTTTTTAAGGTAATCGAGTGTGTTGGTTCTAAAGTAATATGAGTATCCGGCTTCCAGATTTGCACAGTCGGCAAATTTATATTTGAGAACCAGATCAGCTTCCTGCCCGAGATTATTGTCATAGGTGCCTCCCGAAATTTCTTCGGCCAGCAAAAAGCTGTGAATTGTGATTTCGGTAGAGAATTTTTTCGAAATTTTTACGGTGTTGCGGAGGTAAATATCTTCCAGCCCTTGTGAGGGAGTTGTGCTGAAATAATCCAGATAGCCATAATATGCATGTCGACGTCCATAGAGAAGATCAAAGCTGTGATTGGTTCCGGTGTTTGTAGCGTCATTTCCCGAGATATAGTCGAAGCCAAGTTCAGTTTTCATGTTATTATCTGAGAATGTTCTTCCGACTTTCATTGCCAGGCAATACGCCGATACTTTTTCGTTGTCGCTAAGATTATGTTGATAATATACGGCTGCCATGAAAGGCCACTTTTTCGACAGGCCAGTGAAATTGACACCGTGTGTTGACGTGAATATCAGCTTTTCGCTGACAGAACTTTCAGTTTTTCCGGTGTAAACACTGATTAATGAAACACCAAAATTTTTGAAATCTTTCGACAGGTGAATAAAGTCAATGGTTTTAAACTTTATGGGATCAAGCAGGTTGTTTTTGCTGCTTTCGGAATTATAACTCAGCGCAAGATCGAGATTAAAGAGGCTGTCTTTTCTTTGAAAAAGCAATGCATCATAGCTTACCTGATAATCATTCCAGCCGCGGGAGGAAAGCAGGCGCTGGTCGTCGTAGGAAAACTGCTGACGACCTATTTTCAGGGAAGATTTTTCGGTGCAGCCGATATTTACCCATGCCTGACAAAGCATCAAGCTGTTGCTGTTTCCAAAGGAGCCGCTTCCGGAGTAATTATTATCATCACCCCAGAAACGGACATCCTGCATGGAGATATAACCGGTTATTTTTTTATTTTGAAATTCAGCATTAAGTCTGGTGCGTTGGCTAATACTGAATACAGGTGCATCGAAGTATTCTTTGGGGGCTTTATAACCCATATCGAGCAGGGCTTTGGTTCTGAACTCGCCGCCAATGGTGAGTGAATTATCCTGTGCAAAAGTAGTTTCGGCAAAGAAAACAATTAGAAGGAATATGGCTTTTTTCATATCAGAGATATAGGAAATTAAATTCGTCGGCAAGAACGGTGAAGAAGAAAGAAGTTGAAAATGAAATAATCGGGGCTATGAGCCACATACCAAAAAATTCATACACTTCAGTTTTGCGGAAAATGTTTTTGAATCCGAGTTTGGCAACTCCGATTCCTATTATTGCTGCAGTATTGAGTTGCACAAGAGAGGTTGGAATTCCTCTGGTAAGAGAAGCAACAAGAAGCAGGCTGGCACTGATAAAGGCAATAATAACTGCTTCAAATCTTCCGAAAAGAAAAATTTCTTTTCCGGTACGGCGAACAACTTTATGACCGAATATGGATGATCCAATAGCGAAACTCGGTGCCACAATTAATGTTGCAAGAATGAGCAAATGAACAAAATAGGCATCCTGTATTTCCATTTCATTGGCGGCCATGGTAGCCAGCGGACCTACGGCATTTGCTACATTATTGGTGCCGACGGAAAAGGCCACATAGAGCGACATTAAAATAACAAGGCCTTTTAGTAGATATCCGTCGTTAATTTTTTTTGATAGTGTATAGCCCTTTTTCCGTATGGGTTTATATATGTATTTGCCAAGAAGATAGGACAGGATAAAAGCTGCAACCGGCATAATAAACCATGTTGGAATTATCTCCCACATGAGTTTATGCGAATTGAGAGACTGAAAGTATAATGCCGGTGCCAC
Organism: Marinilabiliales bacterium; assembly: GCA_002869435.1. Lineage (GTDB taxonomy): Bacteria > Bacteroidota > Bacteroidia > Bacteroidales > DTU049 > BM518. Next base: position 11,637 of record PKSX01000033.1, read on the forward strand.
CACGGCCATTACCGTTGCCTGGCTTGTGCTTTGGGGAATTCCAAAAAGGTTTGCTATTAGAAGGGATATTGCAACAGAAAATAATATGATAGATACTATGCTGAAGGTCATCATGCCGGGCTCAAGTAGTCCTTTTCCAAGGGTTTTTGCAGTTTCACCGCCACCTATGATTGCTCCGGCAAATACCGCCAGGCCAAAAAGTCCCGGGATTAGCCCCTTTTTTATAATATTTGCACCGTAAGCAGCAGAAAAGGCAGGAGCTGTACCACTTCCACCCATATT
>PKSX01000217.1 GCA_002869435.1 Marinilabiliales bacterium
ATTTTCTGCACAAATCTCGGGCTGATGGTATATTGCAAATGCATATTATTAACAAAATATGGATCGAGAGAACGCTCACTTGAAGCCGTATTATCAATATACTGGCGAGATACATATTTACTAGTGAGCAGAATGCTTAATTTTTTGACCGGTTTCATTTCAAAGCTATTGCTAATAATAACTGCCGGAGAAAATGAAATATCAGTTTCCGGATAAAACTCGCTTACCTGTCCCCATGTATCCCAGTCATCTATATAGGCCTGAAAGTTTTTGATTTTATTCAGCGATAGGGTTGTGGCATTGCTCCATTTCAGTGTAGGCATAATTTGCCAGGCATTGATGAGTTCAACTCCGGCTCTGTAGGATTTCGGTACGTTTACATATATGGGTGCACCTACCGAATTGATCTCACCGGTCAGAACCAGCTGATCTTTATAGGTCATATAGTAGAAGTTGATATTCGAGCTGATATTTTCGGTTTGATACTGATATCCAAATTCGTAATCAGTTAATTTCTCTGAACTAGGAGTTTGTCCCGAATCAGCATCAACCAGCATATAGCGGTTGGGCTCGCGATTGGCAATACCGACATAGGCATAAACACTGTGTTTCTTAAATTGATGGAATATTCCAAATTTAGGGTTAACAAAGAAGTACTCATCATCAATATTCAGATTTTTTTTGTCATCCTCGTCTCCATTTACAGTTTGCGCAATTCTGCGTACCTGAATATCAGCACTGATGGAAGTGTTTTCGAATAGTTTGTAATTGGCTTTGAAATAAAGATTCTGATCATCTTTGGTACCGGCATTGCGGTAGTACTCATGTCCTTTTTCGCTATCACCGGCAATTTGCATCCATAATATATTTCCAAAATGGCTGCCGTTATAGCTGTTGAGCCCACCTCCAAAAACGAAGTCAAATTTTTTATGAGAATCGTAATTTATATTGAAAACCCCTCCGTAAAACGAGTTGTCCATCCATTTGCGGCGAATCAAATCTGTACTCTCAATAGTATCTGACCCAATAACAGGGTAGGGTATAGAATAATAAGCATAATCTTCTTCATCCTTAAACTGCTCATAGTATCCGTTTCCTTTTATTATAAACAGTGTTGCAGACGAACTCCAGTTACGGTTATGCTGGTTTGAGATCAATAAATGGTAATGATCTTGCTGGTAATGATCAATTTCGTTTTCGTAAAAGTATGAGTTGTAGGTGCGATTTGTAGTAAGCGAATCTTTGGGTATTCCATTCCATGCTTGATAAGTGTCTTCAATACCAGTCATAATTAATGCACGAATCATAGTTTTCTCTCCATAATACCCTCCATTCAGATATATCGATTTTAAGTCTGCCCATGCGCGGTCAACATATCCGTCACTGTGCAGAACCGATGCTCTTCCATCCAATACCCATTTCCCGTTTATGAGACCGGAACCAAAGAGCAGGGTAGAGCCATATGTATTAAAAGATCCGTAACGGGAATTCAGTGTTGCATAGGCATCGGCATTGAGTTTAATTGTTTGAATATTAATGCTCCCACCGAATGAGGCTGCTCCGTTACTCGAAGTTCCCACGCCACGCTGAATTTGAATGGATTCTGATCCTGATGCCATATCAGGAACGTCTACCCAGTAAACACCGTGAGATTCGGGATCATTATACGGGACCCCGTTGATGCTGACATTAATACGATTTTGATCTGTACCTCTGATACGCAAACTGGTATACCCAAAACCTGTCCCGGCATCACTGGTGCTTACAAGGGAAGGTGTCATTTCAAGCAGAACCGGCATATCCTGCCCGGTGTTTATTTGTTCAAGCTCATCCTGCCCTAAATTGGTATAGGTGAGCGGGGTATTTTCACCCTGGCGGACACCTTTTATTATAATTTCATCAGCAACAGTTTCCTTCATTTTCATGGAAATGAGGAGTTTCTCATCACTTGCTGTATTCAACTCAATTTTTACGATCTGATATCCAATATAGGTAACAATAAGAGTAAGTGGATAGCTTTTCTTTGTTTGCAAAGTGAAAGAACCATCAGTAGCACTGCTTGTTCCGTTCATACTGCCTTCAACGACAATGTTTGCGCCGGGCAGAGCTTCACCTGTGGTTTGATCAGAAATAGTGCCATTTATCTGTGTTGTTTGTGAATAAGACAGAAGGCTGACACATAAAGCCAAACTAAAAAGTAGAGATTTCATTTTGTTTTTTTAATTATTCAAAACTGGCAAAGGGGCGGAAAGCCGTTTCAATAATTAATTTTATACACTCCCTTCGCCGGTATTATCCGGATCAGGTTCAAAGGGTGTATTCTCAGCTCTGAAAAGAGCACCCCTGTTACGAGAACGGGGCAAAAGTAGTAAATATTTATGAATAATGACTTATGAAGTAGAAAGTATAATGCAATTTGTATTTTATTGCGAACGCAAAAAAAAAGCCGCAAATTGCGGCTTTCGGAAAATTATAATAGGTGTATTATTATTCGCTAACTATAGAAACAATAGACTTATTGTCTTTTACTTTGCGGAATTCAACCTGTCCGTCGGTTAATGCAAAAAGGGTATGATCTTTACCCATGCCTACATTATTGCCGGGATAGTGTTTGGTTCCACGCTGACGAACAATAATATTTCCGGCTTTGGCTAACTGGCCACCGTAAATTTTGACACCCAATCGCTTGCTTTCTGATTCGCGACCGTTTTGTGAACTACCAACTCCTTTTTTATGTGCCATGGTATTGTGTTTTAAAAATTTCTAATTATTTCAGAGCATCAATCAACTCAGCTTTTTTCATAGTTGAGTATCCTGTGATGCCTTTTTCTTTTGCCATTGCTTTCAGTTCAGCAACAGTCATTGATGAAAGATCAGCTTTAGCTTCTGCTTTGGGTTCAGCTTTCTTCACTTCCTTCTTCGCTTCTTTTTTAACCTCAGCTTTTGGCTCTTCTTTTTTCACAGCTTCTTTCTTGGGAGCTGCTTCTTTTTTGGGAGCTGCTTCTTTTTTAGGAGCTGTTTCTTTCTTAGGTGCAGCTTTTTTCTTAGGCGCAGCCTTTACAGCATCTTTGTCAATAACAGCAATAGTTTCAGCCAAATCACCTGTAATACTTTTTCCATCTTTCATAATAGACAGAATGTTCAGGCGGGTGAAATACTGACGATGACCGTTTAGTTTTTTGTACCCTTTACGGCGTTTTTTCTTAAAAACAAGAACTTTGTCACCTTTTACGTGCTCAACAACCTCAGCAAGAACAGTGCTCTTATTTACTAAAGGTGTTCCTACGTCAACTTTATTATCGTTATCGATAAGCATAACTTTATCGAATTCGATTTGCGAGCCAATCTCAGCGTCCAAGCGATGAACAAATACTTTGTCAGCCTTTGAAACTTTAAATTGCTGTCCGGCTATCTCTACAATTGCGTACATTGATTTTAGTTTGTGTTTGTAACTGTTTCAAAATGGAGTGCAAAGATAGGAAGATTTTTTGAACTAAAAAACAAATGTTTATTTTTTCTTTTGAGCACTGAGCTTAACGGGTGGATTAACGAGAAACACGCCTGCAATAATGAGTAGAATCCACAAGAGGTATATAAGATTAAAAGATTCTCCGTCTGCAACCCCCCAGAAAATGGAAACAATAGGAATTAAATATGTTATTGAAGCAGCAAATAAGACATTTACAAACTTTACCATATGATAGAAAATGAGTAAAGCTATTGCAGAACCCACTATGCCAAGTATCCCAACATAAACTACACCCATGTATGCATCTGGGGTGGTTTGCATTATGGGTAGGAAATCGGTATAGAAAAACAGGTATCCTGCAATAACCAGTCCGGGAAGAAAGAAAACAAGCGAAACCATTGGTATAGTTGGGATTCCAGTCAGGTATTTTTTTATGATATTGATGTTAATGGCATACATAAGTGTGGCAATGATAACGTAGAGCCCGTATTTGAAATTGAAAGTAAGATTCTGACCACCAGCAACACTCAAGAGTCCGAAAACACCAATAAATGCTACAATAACCCCGGTTACATTGAACCATCTGGCTTTGAATTTAAAGAAAGCCACACCGAGTATGAGAGTGAAAAGGGCTGTTGTACTATTGAGTATACCTGCAACATAGCTGTCTATGCCGGTCTGGGCCAGAGCAAAGAGAAAAGCCGGAATAGCATTGGAGAGAATACCGGATAGGGTAAGCAGAAGGATTTCTTGCCATTTAAGTTTGAAGATATAGATGAATCCGGGTACTGCAAGTACTGCAAAAGCAGCAAACATGCGAAGTGCGCCAACTACTTCGCTTGGAAAGTACATGAGTCCTTTTTTCATCAGAATAAATGATGAGCCCCATGTTAAAGATAAGAAAATCATGATTACCCAACCCAGCCACTTCTTTTTTGCCATTCTCTAGAATATGATAGGTTTCAGAGCCATTTTTTACGTCTGAAAAACCAGATTAATAATAGCAGAATAAATGCCATGCTTCCCATGATAAGGTAGAAGGCATTTTTATTCTGACCGAATGGCAAATCAACATTCATGCCATACAGGCCTGTAATAAAAGTTAGGGGTAGTAGTGTTGTACTTATAAAAGTTAGTACCCGCATAATCTCATTGGTGCGGTTTGCCTGCATGGAATCGTATGTAGTGGAAAGTCCCTCAATTAGTTCACCGTCATCTTCAATAAGGTCCCAAATTTTCTGATAATAATCCAGAATATTACCCCAGTAGTCTTCCATGTTTTCGATAAAACCTTTGACCTCACCGCTTTCAAATTTATGGAATAGTCTCAGCTGAGGTTTAAAAGTAGTATTGAGCAGGATAATGTTTTTTCGGGTTATAGATATTTTCTCAATAACTTTGTCGCTTCGCCGGTTGAACATCTCACGGCTGATACCCTCAATCTCATTATCAATGCGTTGCAATAGAATAAGGGTTTCTTTCATCAGTGATTCAAGAATGCTGTACAAAAGGGCATCAGAAGTTCCGATTAATTCATCTGTACGGTCTTCTTCAATAGCCAGTTTTGTGCGATTAAAAAGTTCTTTAATAACCCAGTGCGAATTTCCGATGGTTATAATATAATCGCTGCCCCAGAAAATTTTTGCTTCCTTAACTTTAACAAAACGGTTGATTTTATCAAAATAAGGGAAGTGAAGAATGAGAAAATAATAATCGTCGTAAATGTCAATTTTAGATCGTTGAGATCTCGCTTTACAGTCTTCGATATCGAGAGGGTGAAAATGGAATTCGTTCTGCAGGAAATCCAGATCATCATCACTTGGATGAAGGATGTGATACCATTTTATAGTACCCAGTTTGATTTGTTCAATCATTGCTGGTCCTCCTATATTCTAACTGTTTGACAATTTTCTACATCCCGTGCAGATTTTGTGCAAAGATAGAAAAATATTTTAAGGAATTTATAACATATGGTATTGAGTATTGACTTATGCATATATATAATAAAGAACACATTGTTAATAATTTATATGGGTGAAGTGCGTTATTGAATTAAATTTTGTATTTTTGCACCATGTTTAAGAAGAGGAATAAGTATGCCATTGACCCTGTAAGTCTGAGTCTCACTCAGCCTGCTAAGGGAAAAAGGAACTCCTTCAGAATTTTTCTGTCCGGGTTAGGCATTTCTGTTTTCATTGGGGCACTAATTGCATTTCTGTTTTTCAGATTTGTTGACAGTCCTAGTGAAACCAGTCTCAGCAGGGAAATCAATGATTACGAGATACAGATACAACTACTTAATAATAGGGCCGATAAGGTTCTAAGTATTTTGCAGTCCCTTCAAAATAAAGATGACCGCACATATCGTACTATATTCGGAATGGATCCTGTAGATGAAGAACTACGTAATGCAGGTGTTGGAGGAAATGATCAGTACGAAATGTTTGATGTTGTTGAAAATGGCAAGGTTTTACGTGAAGCTTCAGAAAAGCTCGATTTTATCAGCCGTCAGATAGTTGTGCAATCACAGTCATTTAATGAGCTTATGGTTATGGTTGCCGACAAAGAGAAAATGTTGGCAAGTATTCCCAGTATTATGCCGGTTGATAAAAACAAAATCCGATTTTCCAGTGGTTTTGGCTGGAGACGTAATCCGTTTACCCATTCAGGATCACAGTTTCATCCCGGTATTGATCTGGCAGGTCCGATAGGGACTCCAATATATGCAACAGGCGATGGTGAAGTTATAGATCCGTTTGGTTCAATGACAGGGTATGGTATTGTTATCGTTATCGACCATGGCTATGGTTTTGAAACACTATATGCTCATCTGAGTAAGAAGCTGGTTAAACCCGGAGATAAGGTAAAGCGTGGACAGATTATTGGATACCTTGGAAATACAGGACCAAGTACCGGACCTCACCTGCATTACGAAGTTCATCGTAATGGGAATAAAGTAAATCCAATCAACTATATCTACAGTGGATTTACAAATGAGGAATTTCAGGAGATGATCAAAACTGCTGAAGAGAGCCACGAGATTCTTTCATAAATCTATTTTTTGAAGAAAATCCATTGTGCATTTAAACTTATGCATCTTACAATAATTAATGTAAATTATTTTGCATTTTCACTAGTTCTTCGTACCTTTGCACCTCTTTTTGAAACAGGAAACTGATTATGCCAAAAATTACTTTACCCGACGGATCTGTACGTGAGTACGAAAACGCTGTTACCGGCCTCGATATAGCCATGTCTATTAGTGAAGGCCTGGCCCGTAATGTGCTTTCAGTTGAAGTTGACGGAGAAGTATGGGATGCTTTTCGTCCTATTGAGAAGGATGCAGGAATAAAACTACTTACATGGGATGATGAAAAAGGTAAAGCTACATTCTGGCATAGTTCCGCTCATTTAATGGCTGAGGCTGTAGAACAACTGTTCCCAGGTGTAAAATTTGGTATTGGTCCTGATATTGAGAATGGCTTTTATTATGATATGGATTTCGGCGAGATCAATCTTACTGAAGCTGATCTCGAAAAGATTGAAAAGAAAATGAAAGAACTGGCTTCGCAGAAGCAGACTTTCATGCGTGAAGATATTTCAAAGAAAGATGCGCTTGCATATTTTGAGAATAAAAATGATCAATACAAACTTGAACTGATTAGTGAACTTGAAGACGGTGAAATTACGCTGTACAAGAGTGGTTCATTTACTGATTTATGTCGTGGTCCTCATGTGCCCGATACATCCAAAATTAAAGCCATTAAGCTTACCAGCATTGCCGGCGCATACTGGCGTGGGGATGAGACCCGTCAGATGATGACGCGCATTTATGGCATTACATTCCCAAAAGCAAAAATGCTTGAGGAATATCTTGTTAAACTTGAAGAAGCCAAGAAAAGAGATCACCGTAAACTGGGAAAAGAACTTGAAATTTTTATGTTCAGCCAGCGTGTGGGCCAGGGGTTACCCATGTGGCTACCTCGTGGTGCCGAAATGAGAGAGCGTCTCGAAAATTTCCTGAAGAAAATTCAGCGTCAGTACGGTTATAAACCGGTTATTACACCGCATATTGGAAATAAAGATCTTTACGTAACTTCAGGTCATTACGAAAAATATGGACAGGATTCATTTCGTCCGATTTCTACTCCTGTAGAGGGAGAAGAATTCTTAATGAAGCCCATGAACTGTCCACATCACTGCGAAATGTATAAGTTTAAGCCTCGTAGTTATCGTGATTTGCCCGTTCGCTATGCCGAATTCGGAACCGTTTACCGTTATGAGCAGAGTGGCGAATTGCATGGTTTAACCCGTGTTCGCGGTTTTACACAGGATGATGCCCATATTTTCTGTCGTCCTGATCAGCTTGAGGAAGAATTTATTAAAGTAATTGAGATAGTTCTCAAGATCTTTAAAACTCTTGGTTTTCAGGATTATACGGCGCAAATTTCATTGCGTGATCCAAATAATAAAGAGAAGTATATTGGCAGTGACGATAACTGGGAAAAATCTGAGTCTGCCATTATTAATGCCACTGAAAAGATGGGCATGGATACCATTACCGAGATTGGAGAAGCCGCTTTTTATGGTCCGAAACTAGATTTCATGGTTCGCGATGCTCTTGGACGGAAATGGCAATTGGGTACCATTCAGGTGGATTATAATCTACCCGAGCGTTTTGATCTGGAATATGTTGGAGCAGACAATGAACGCTACCGTCCGGTTATGATTCACCGGGCTCCATTCGGCTCTATGGAACGATTTGTAGCGGTATTGCTTGAGCACAGCGGAGGAAAACTGCCTTTATGGCTTGTTCCGGATCAGGCTATTGTACTGCCAATCAGCGAGAAATATGAAAATTATGCAAAAAATGTCGTAGATTTGCTGCAAAATTCCGATATTCGCACCCTCGTAGACAACAGGGCTGAGAAAATTGGAAAGAAGATACGTGATGCAGAATTGAGTAAAGTTCCTTTTATGCTTATTGTTGGTGAGAAGGAAGAAGCAGAAGGATTAGTATCTGTTCGAAGACATGGAGAAGGTGATTTGGGACAATTCACAATTGAATCATTTGTTGAAGTTGTCAATACAAGATTGGAAGAAGAATTAAGTTAAACAAAATATAGGAGGACAAGGTCATAAGAAAACCTCAAGGAAATAGAAACTGGAAGCGCAGACCGGTAAAGAAGGAAGAACCTTATCGTGTGAATCAGAAAATTCTTGCACCAATGGTTCGTTTAGTTGGTGATAATGTTGAACAGGGTATTTTCCCCTTGCGTGAAGCATTAAATATGGCTGATGATATCGGACTTGATCTGGTAGAGATTTCACCGACTGCAAATCCACCGGTTTGTAAAATCATTGATTATCGTAAGTTTTTGTACGAAAAGAAGAAAAAGGCCAAAGAGCAAAAGGCAAAATCTGCTAAAATTACTGTGAAGGAATTACGTTTAAGTCCCAATACCGATGATCATGATTTCAATTTTAAACTTAAGCATGCCATCAAATTTCTTCAGGATGGTGCAAAAGTTAAAGTTGATGTGTTTTTCAAAGGACGCAATATACTTTACAAAGACAAAGGTGAATTGATATTACTTCGTTTTGCTGATGAATTGAGTGAGTACGGTAAAGTTGAAATGCTGCCAAAACTGGAAGGGAAGAGAATGATTATGATTATTGCCCCGAAAAAATAAGTAACACACTAAAAAAACATATACAAAATGCCCAAATTAAAGACAAAAGCCAGTGCTAAAAAGAGATTCTCTTTTACAGGCAGTGGTAAAATTAAGAGGAAGCATGCGTACAAAAGTCACATTCTGACTAAAAAGTCAAAGAAAAGAAAAAGAAATCTGACTTATTTCACTACTGTTGAAAAAGCAGATCTTCAGAATGTAAAAGACATGCTTCACGTGTAAGCAAACAGAAGTTTAACTTGTTTTCGGCCTAAAGATCTCATTTTGAGACGCCGGAACAAAAATGAAAGGAAAAGAAAATGCCACGTTCAGTGAATTCAGTTGCCTCAAAGGCAAGAAGAAAAAAGATCCTCAGACGTACTCGCGGGTACTGGGGACGCAACAAAAATGTGTGGACTGTTGCCAAAAACCGCTGGGAAAAAGGTCAAACCTATGCTTATCGTGACCGCCGTGCTAAAAAACGCAATTTCAGAGCACTCTGGATTCAGCGTATTAATGCAGGTGCCCGTATGCACGGTCTGTCTTATTCACAATTTATGGGACTCATTCACAAGAAAAACATCGATTTGAGTCGCAAAGCTTTGGCCGATCTGGCCATGAACCACCCGAAAGCTTTCGAAGCTATCGTTAAAGCAGTACAATAGACAAGAAAATATACTGCAAAACCGCTCCCATTAGGAGCGGTTTTTTTGTTTATTATTATTCAAGGTGAATTTCTTTGCATATCGGTTGGTTTTTTCTTCAATAATCTTACTTTTGCTTTGTGAGCGAATCCTTAACATATAAGAAAGACTTCACGCAAAGTACCAAATGGCTCTACGCTGCAGCTCTGGCATGCCTATGGGCTGCCTCGGAAATTGTTCTGGGTAGTTTTCTTCATAATCTGCGTGTTCCCATGCGGGGAAGCATACTTGCGGCTATTGGAGTTATGATTATGGTATCGGCAGGTGTGCGATGGAAGATTAGTGGTATTTTCTGGCGTGCGGGTCTTATCACGGCTTTAATGAAATCGGTGAGTCCAAGTGCTGTGTTATTGGGACCCATGACTGCCATTTTTATGCAGGGATTTATTATGGATATGGTGACCCGTAGCGGAAGGCATACCAAACCTGCATACATAATAGGTGGTGGGCTGGCAATTGCCTGGAATTTTTTCCAGCTTATTCTGGGCTATCTACTTTATTATGGATACGATGCTGTTGAGCTTTATAACAGGCTAATTAAATACGCCACTAATGAAATTGGTGCAGTATCATTCTCAGGAAACTGGATTTTGATTGTTCTAATTTCAGTATACTTTATATTTGGGGTTATTGCTGCAATAATTGGAATTCGAAGTCTGCAGAAGACGAAAAAAATTCCTGAAATTAAGCCACAAAGAGACCTTAAATCAGTGTTCTCTTCCCAGAAAGTCGGCACATTTTCATATTCTCTGTATTTTCTTCTTCTTATTCCATTTCTTGTTGTTTCTGTATTGTATTTACTGGCACGAATGCCTGTTCAGCTCTCATTTACTATGCTGCCGGGAATAATCATATTTCTTATACTTCGCTATAAATCCGGTCTTCGAAGATTGGCCAAATGGAAATTCTGGATTGTTTTTCTTATAATCACCATGTTATCTTCGTTTCTCTTGGGCGAAACAATATACGAAGGGTTTATAATCGGCCTCAAAATGAATTTCAGAGCAGTATTTATCATTATTGCACTTGCTTCTTTCAGTATTGAATTGAAACATCCGAAAATACAGCAGCTTCTGTCAAAAACAGGTAATGTTTTACCTTCTGTACTAGAAGCAACATTCGATACACTGCCTATGGTAATTGCTCATTTACCCGATGCAAAAACATTTTTCAAGAATCCACTGAAGGCCATTTCTGATTTAGTTTCTAATTCATTTATATGGGTTGATTCATTGCGGTTCAGGGCTTTGCCGCAGTTTCCTGTACTTATAATTACCGGGGAAAAAGGTAGTGGTAAATCAACATTATTGGAGAAAGTACTGCATGAAATTCAATCAGAAGAAATACAAACTTGTGGTTTCAGAACTTTATACAGGAAAGAAGCTGATGATCATATTGGATATTTTCTCAGGTTAATACCAGGAAAGCAGGATCTGATTTTTGCTGGTGATGATGTTGAAGATGTAGTCGCCAAAGTTGGTCCATATTCAGTATCAGAGAATACGCTTGAAAAGGCAAGTATGCATTTTCATAACGGATTTGAAGATGCCGGTTGTGTAATTATTGATGAGCTTGGTCCTTGGGAGGCATTAGGTGGTGGATGGTATCCCTTAATGAAGAAAGTTCGAATGGAACAGAAGCCGGCTGTTTTAGTAGTACGCCGTCAATTATTACAATCGTTTATGCAATTCTGGAATCTCAAGGATGTTTCTCTTTCAGATACAACTTGTAAAGATCATGAAGAAACGATATATAGTTTTATTAAAAAGCTATAAAAAAGCCCCGTATTTACGGGGCTCAATATGATTAGAATGTTTCGTCGTTTGCTATTGGTGGGGGTGTAGTATTATTATTGAAACCATCTTTTGTTACAAAACTTACTACTGTTGATGAGTTTCCAATGTCTATACCAACTGGTGTTGCATTTGAATCGTTACCCATTCTTTCACTATGCAGTGCATACCCTTTTGATGCGGCTGAAGCAGGGTCATCAAATACACGAACCGGAATAAAGCTTTCGAACTCTTCGCGGAACATGTTTATTAACTCATCATACATAGCTCCACCTCCAACAATAATCATTGCTTTTGCTTTTCCAAAATCATCATCAGAAAAGGTTTTAGCAAGAACAGGAGATATAACTTGTTTGTAATATGTAGTCAAATATTTTTTCCTGAGTTCACCAACATTAACCATTTTTCTGTTAATGGTAAGTTGACCATTTCTGAAACCAGTGTCAATCTGATGCTCCGTTTTCAGTCCAACTTTATGAGTGTTTTTAAGTTCTTTAGCTGCTGCAGTAATAGCATAACGTACACCCTGACCAGAGACCATTGTTCTGTGTACCAGCCCATTTTTAGTACTGAGTGCTGCTTCAAAAGTGCCATAGCCGAGGCTTATAATGAAATAATCACCAAGCGAAAAGTCTGCTTTCCTGATAGCCAAATCACATCCTGCAAGTTCAGGAATAACAAAAGCTTTCACCACATTTATAGCATTTTCCTTTGTTTCTCCCATTGAATAAGTGGAAGTATCATGCCTGAAGTTATGGTTGTTTTGAAACCATTGTTCAGCGTCTTTTCTGTATAACTGATAAGTAAGAGTAGGAAATCCGGTGGTTATATACAAGGCTCCGCTGTTTTCCTGAGACGCCAAAAGCATTGCCGATTTGGCAAGTACTCTGTAATCTGTTTCCTCTGGTGAACTGTTTAATGTTTTTTGTGGAGATGATCCTTCCAGAATAGCCAGATCACCAACAAGGTATGGCATTTCGTTGTGATAAACACGCAGACCGTTTAATAGATCGGGTGCAACCTGTTTCAGTTCGAAACTGTTGGCTTCAATAACACTGGGTATGGTGTAGGTCTTCAGCATAATAGATAATTTTGTTCAAAGCTAAAAAAATTTCTTCACAATATGCAAATTAGTATATGAAATCTTTTCCGAAATAAATTGTTAATAAATCAGATGTATAGATTTGAGTGAAAATCAGGCTCACTTGTTCGAGTGCAACTAATATCCACATAACTGAATCCAACATTGATAGAGTTGTCAATTAAAATCTTAATTATGATAGTCTAATTTCTAATGTAGTGGAACTTCAATTAACAAGATTCTGGATTCTTGCTTAGCGCTGATTTCAATTTTATCGGTTTCAGTAATTTCAATGGCATCTCTTCGTTTGAGATCTTGGTGATTAATTTCCACACTACCTTCAATCAGGAAAAGGAATACACCGTTTTTATGGTTCTTCATGGTGTATGATACTTTCCGTCCTTGATTAAGATTTGTAATGGATATATATGCCTGCTGATAAATCCATAGTCCTTCATCAGCGGGTCCCGGACCAACCAATTGCAAAAACCGGTTTTGCATGTCGTTGATGTCAAATTTTTTCTGATCGTATCTGGGCTCTACATCATCTTTTTCAGGAAATATCCATAACTGCAGAAATTTTCCACTTTGATCTTTATTGTGATTGTATTCGCTGTGCTCAATACCTGTTCCGGCACTCATAATTTGTACTTCTCCGGCAGAAATTACACCGTGATTTCCCATGCTGTCTTTATGCTCAAGTGCACCCTCAATCGGAATTGTGATAATTTCCATATTTTCATGTGGATGTGTTCCAAAACCGGTTCCACCGGCAATTTCATCGTCATTCATTACACGTAGTTTTCCGAAGTGCATTCTTTCCGGGTTGTACCATGAGGCAAAACTGAAACTATGATAAGTCTTGAGCCAACCGTGATTTGCATGGCCACGCTCTTCTGATCGAAATATTTTGGTTTTCATAACTGTACTTTTTATAAAGATACAAAGTACAGTTTCTGTTTTAAAGCGAAAATGACAAATAGCAGCCCTATTCCACTATGATTTGATGAAACTCGGTTTTCTCATTGAGACTGATGCGAATAATATACATGCCGGCTTTTAAACAAGATATATTAACCTGTGCAGAAGATGTCTCCGGACACTTTTCCAACATCAGCAGACCATTCATTCCGAATATCTCAAGCTTATTGATGATCTCCTGTCCGTTTGAGCTTTGCACGATGATATAATCAGAAGCAGGATTTGGATAGGCATTTGTAATTTGAACAAATTCATCATCAATAGAAGCATATATTGTGCAGGAATATGCAATCGGGTTCATTTCAATAGGATTACCCGGTGTGAGGTCGTAATTGGCCAGTCCGGGATAGTCGGGAGCATATCTTTTACAACGAAAAACATTATTTGGATTTCCAGAAGGGGGTGTGCCACCGGGTGTACTCCCTTGAGTCATTGGACCTGAAAATGTAACAGGGCTAATGTATTTCCAAACCATGTTTCCAACACTGTCCACCTCAAACATAGTTCCATCCTCGCCCTGGCAGATCAGTGTATTACCATTAGGCATTCGCTCAGCACCTGAGATAGCCGCAGAATAAAAGTCAGTAGGCGTGGCAGCCATATATTGCCAGCTAAGGGCAACAGGTGGACATGCTGTTCCGGCTGTCATTGTGTAATTTCCAAGACTGTCAACTGCTGGCATAAAAACATCTACAGTTGAGTAGTTGCCTGAGGGACGATTAATTCCATTATTATAAACCATGATCATTCCTTCACCCGGATATCCCGCAGGAATCCAACGCACATCATGCTGGCCATAGAATTTTTGGTTTGCAGCAGATCCGCAATCATATGCCTGCGGATTTCCCCAGCGGTACAATAAATCACCACCTTTTCCATAAGTGCCGCCACTGTGTGATGCAGCTTCTGTTGTGGAAGTACTATGATCAATTATCCATATTTCATGTGTGTTATGTAAGCTTACAGCAATCTGATCAAACTCAGCATTGTAAAAAACTGCATTCATATGTAACCAGTCTTCACTGGCTGCTGCATTTGTAAAATTGATATCAACAAGTTCGGGGTGATCGGCTACTACACCATAATTGGCCTGAACAGCACTAAAATCCTGAATGAGATGATCCCAAACATACCATTCCCAAACAATGCTGTCGTTTGTTGGATTAATTTCGATGATTTTTTCAGACCAAAGAACACTGTTCACCGTTGCCGGATTTCTTCCATTTGCTATTGCATCTGTAGAAGTATGACTATCCCATACTATTGCGAGAATATTTCCATTTGGAAGAATTGCAATATCGTGATGCTGACATTGTTGTGAATCGCTTATTGAATATGACCAAACAACATTTCCGGCAGAATCAATTTTCTCTATTATGCCTCCGTTTCCACCTGCTGTAAATGAAGTATTGCCAACACTTCCTGTTCTCAACAAGAAACCATCTTCAGTCAGATATACAGAATTGCCCGGTTTATATGAACTGGGCCAGCTGTGAATTATTTTTCCGCAATTGTCAATTAAATATGTCTCGGTATACACAATAGGTGCAAATAATGTATAACCATTATATGATTCAGCATCGTTCTGAAACCAGCCAATGGTTTGTTGTGCGCTTAGTGATTTGCCTAAAACAATGGTCAGAAGTATAATAACTGGAAGAATGTTTTTCATGGCTTTGAGATTTACTTCAAAAATGCAAATACCTGCTAATGCAAACAAAAATTCTCAATGAATTTACCGGTTTTGGTATGCGAAAAGGTGTAAATGCTTTTTATTCAGAAGCGCGTCCGCCACTTTCACCAAAATAGCTATCCTTAAAGTAGTCATCGTACTCATCAGCATAATTCCCAACACGGTTAAACATGGCATAAGCTTCGTTTTCGTCTAGGCCATCGAGTTCGCGAATGCCTTTAATATAAAGCCAGTTTTTATGTTTGGTAAATCCAACTCCGTATAATGTATGATTTATTTCCAGCGCTTCTCTCATAAACTCGGTCTGATTCTCTGCAGGAAACTCACAAATCGGAGCCATTATCTGAATATATCCGTAATCTTCCTCTTTTAGTTTCCATACATCTACCCATACATTCGAAGATCCTTTGGTCAGGTTCCATTGTCCGGGTTGTTCACCTCGACAATTCAGTGGGTCAACACCTAATTTTTTGATGATGTTTTCCACCATTTCGTAATAGTGCTCTATATTTTTCATTTTTGCGTGTTTATAAATATCGAAAATAAGAAAATCTTTTATTTAGATCTGTTTTTTCACGTGTTGAGACTTATTTTTTTGTAAATGTTATGTAATTTGAAAAGAAAGTTGCAGTATTTATCCGTCTAAAAGAATCTGTATAGTATTTATTATAGCACCGCAATTTTTGCTACTTTTGACATATATAAAATTTGAACTGTGAAATTTGGAAAATGGATAGGCGGAGCTCTGGGATGGGCGTTTGGAGGTCCTCTAGGTGCATTATTTGGTTTTATTCTGGGTGCGGCTCTCGACGGTCCTTCAAAGCCAAGGCAATATAAAACCGGCCCCACAACTCAGGGAGATTTTAAACTTGCATTGCTGGCACTTATGGCTGCTGTAATGAAGGCAGATAAAAAACACCTGAAATCTGAACTCAACTATATTAAAGATACTTTCACTCAGTTGTTTGGGTATGCCAGTACCAAAGAAGCCATGCCAATGTTAAAGCAGTTACTGAAGCAGGAAATACCTGTTCGTGATATTTGTTATCAGATCAAACGTCACATGGATCATTCTGCCAGACTGGAGTTATTTCATCTGCTGTTTGGTCTCGCCATGGCTGATAATCATTATGATCCGAGTGAAGATGCGATCCTGAGGCGAATGGCGGGATACATGAATATATCTGATAAAGACTTTGCATCTATTAAAGCTATGTTTGTGCCCGACACAGATTCAGCATATAAAATTCTGGAAATCAGTTCCAATGCAACTGATGAAGAGGTTAGAAAGGCATACCGGCGAATGGCTATGAAATATCATCCTGATAAGGTAGCCCATCTTGGTGAAGATGTTGTTAATAGCGCAAATGAGAAATTCCAGGCCGTAAATAAAGCATACGAAAGCATAAAAAAGCAAAGGGGAATGTCATGAAAATTGTGATAGCAGAACCAATCGGATTATCTGAGCAAATGCGTAATGAGTATAATTCTACATTTGCTGATCATGGGCACAAGATTGAGTTTTTTGACACTGTTCCTGAGAATGAGCAGGAATGCATTCAGCGATGCCGGAATGCTGAGATTGTAGTTATCAGTACATATATGATGACATCGTCTTTATTGTCTGAACTGCCATCCTTAAAAATGATTGCGGTAGCTTTTACCGGCTACGATCATGTAGATATTGAGTATTGTCGTGAAAATGGAATTTCGGTGAGTAATGCCGCAGGATATTCCACCACTGCAGTGGCTGAGCAAACAGTGCTGATGATTCTATCATTAATACGAAATGCACGAGAAATGGAAAGCAAATGCCGCGCTTTGAAAGGGCGGGAAGGGTATCTTGGAAAAGAGCTGGAAGGGATGAAGGTTGGAATCATCGGTTATGGGCTGATTGGCCAGAAAACGGCACAACTACTAACTGCTTTTGGATGTGAAATTCTTTTGGCAGAGCGTAACACGATTACAGAATCATCGCATAAACAGCTACCACTAGATGAGTTGCTGGCTGAAGCAGATATCATAAGTTTGCATATTCCAATGACTGCTGAGAATGAAATGCTGATAAATTCCACTGCGATATCTAAAATGAAAAATTCAGCGCTAATTATCAACACTGCCAGGGGTGGTGTAGTTGACAGTGAAGCTCTTGCTGATGCGCTTAATAGTGGTAAGATTTCAGGTGCGGCGATTGATATTTTTGAGGTAGAGCCTCCGCTGCCGGCAACGCATCCGTTATTAAATGCAAAAAACTGTATGATTATGCCCCATACAGCATATGCTACTGTCGAAGCTATGGAAAAAAGATCGGACATTGTATTGAAAAATATTGTATCTTGGCTCATTGGAAAGGGTGGAAATGTTATTGCGTAAAAGCATATTATTCTTCATATTAACAACATTATTTATTGGAGGTGTCCATGCACAAAACCGCAATGGTATGCCTCTTGTTGATAATTATCACCCGGTAATCTATAAAGGGTACTCTCAAAACTGGTCAGTTTGCTCAAATAGTCTTGGCCTCATGTTCTTTGCCAATGGCGATGGCATTATGATATATGATGGCAGGGTATGGTCTAAAATTTTATTACCAAACAATTCTACTCCCAGTGCTCTTTATTGTGATGAGAATGATGTAATCTGGGTTGGTGCCCAATCGGAGCTTGGTGTATTAATTCCTGACCCGGTAATGGGCTATCGCTATCAGTCTATAAGTAATCTTATTCCGGAAGAACATCATGAATTTGGTTTTATCCTGCAAATCATAGAATCTTCAGATGGTATATATTTTCGTGCCAACTCACATTTACTTCGTTTTCATAAAGGAAAGATATTTGTTCGAATCATACCAAGGCAGTCATTCATGTTTGCTCATGAAAACATGCTGTTTTTTTATAATGGTGAATTGGGCTTTAAAATTGTTTCCGGCAACCGGTTCTTAAACGTCAAGTCGGTTTACAATGACGATATGATCATCAGGGGAGCATTGCCATATGGTAAAGACAGCCTTTTACTTGTTGATCCGCTTCATGGACTTTACATTGCTGAAATGAATGTTGGTGACCCTCTTCGTGCTTCCGTAAAGATTAGTCACGTATATACTCCAATAAATGAATATCTCATAGAAAATGAGGCCTATGATGCCAGAGTACTTGAAAACGGGAATCTTGCTTTTTCAACTACGCGTGATGGAACAATTGTATGCGACAGAGACTTCAATGTCCTTTTTACCCTGAATAAGAACTCTGGGGTAATGAATGAGACACATAATGCCTTGTATGAGGATCAACAAAATAATTTGTGGATAGCATTGGATCATGGTTTGAGCAAAGTAAACCTTAGCTCACCACTGACATATTATAATACTACCTCAGGTATTAATGGCTCAGTGCTCGATATACAGCGTTTTGCTTCAAGATTGTTTGTGGCCACATGGCAGGGAGTGTATTACGAAACCAAGAACCCGGGAAACTATGCTCCTTTCAGGATGATTGAAGATATACGAACCATCTCTTGGATGTTTGATGAGATTGTTATTGGCGGTCAAAAGTTTCTGCTTACGGCAACCTCTGATGCAATATTTCTGATAGACAGTTTGCTCAATGTCAGAAAGTTGATTGATGGTAACTATACTTTTGTTCTGAATGATCAGGAACATCATCGTATCTTTGTTGGCTCTCCATCAAAAGCTGAACTTGTATATCTGAATGGTTTCAGGGCTGAAGAGCCGATAGAAATTCCTCAGATTGAAGGAAGGATTACAAGTATGGTACTGTCGCAGGATAACCATCTGGTAATTGGAACTGCACTAAATGGTATTTATATTGTTCATACTACTGATATTTCAAAAAACAGGGAAGTTGGATTTGAATTACACCATCTTATGCCGGGTTCAGATCTGCCTCGTTCTGATTTCTATAATGTATATCTATGCAGTAAACATGTGTTGATAGTCTCTAAAACCGGCATTTATAAGGTAATGCGCACGGCAAATCACTATTCAGTTGAGTTTTTTGATCAGTCTTTTGCTCAGTTTTTTCAGAATTATCAGTTTATCAATATTATTACCCATGATAAGAAGGGTAATTTCTGGTTTCAGATAAATAACAAACAAAGTGGCGAGAAGAGTCTGATTTTTGCCCGGAATAACGGAGGGACATTTGCTTTTCACAGCAAGGCTTATCGCACTTTCCCAAATCTGGAGTTTTACACAATATATCCTGAGCCTGATTCAGTTGTTTGGTGTGGTAGTGATGACGGAGTTTTCAGATATCATCAGCGTGAAGACAAATTCAGGGAAAGTCGTGAATCATTCCCAACGCTTATTAAAAAGGTGAGTATAGGTGACTCTTTGATATATTCCGGCGTGTTTTCCATGAAAGTTATGGAGAAACTTGTCAAAGCCGGGAATCAAAAAATACCCCAACTGAGAGTTTCTGGTCAGAGTATTCGGTTTAATTTTAGTGCCAGTTACTATAGCAACGAAGAACAGGTACGTTTTCAATACATTTTGGAGGGTTTTGACGAACGATGGTCTGTTCTGAGTCGTGAGAATTATAAAGAATATACAAGTCTACCTCCTGGTGATTATATTTTTAGGGTAAAAGCTGTTAATGCATATGGAGTAATTGGTAAAACGGCATTTTTCCGTTTTAAGGTTCCTGCTCCATGGTATATCAGATGGTGGGCGTGGATTTTATATGGTATTACTGTTGTTATGCTGGTGTTGGGTATTATTACTTATTCCAACCGAAGGCTTCTGAAAGCTAAAGCCAGACTTGAGAGTATTATTCACAGACGTACAAAGGAAATCAACAGTCAGAAAAAGGCCATTGAAAGTGAAAAAGAAAAGGCCGATTCTTTACTGCTAAATATTTTGCCGGTTAGAATTGCGGAAGAGTTAAAAAGCAGGGGTATTTGTCAAACAGAGTTCTATCAATCCACTACGGTGCTGTTTACAGACTTTAGCAATTTTACATCTATTTCAGAACAGCTTGATCCGGAAGACCTTGTATCGAAACTTGATTTGTTTTTTGCACGCTTCGACGAGATTTGTTCGAGGCATAAAATGGAAAAAATAAAAACCATTGGTGACAGTCATATGAGTGTGGGGGGGATACCTGTTCGTAATAGGACTCATCCGATCGATGCCGTGCTAGCTGCTTTTGAAATGCAACAGTTTATTAAATTTATTCACCAGAAGAATGAGGATGATAAAATCTGGCAATTGCGTATTGGAATAAATACAGGTGAACTAACGGCAGGTGTGGTAGGAAAGAAAAAGTTTGCTTTCGATGTTTGGGGAGATACAGTGAATACAGCAAGTCGTCTTCAGGATGCCGGAGAATGTGGTGAAATAAATATTTCAGACTCAACAGCGAAAGCCGTTGAGCAATTCTTTAATCTGACATACAGGGGTAAGAAGCCCATTAAACATAAAGG
Source organism: Marinilabiliales bacterium (assembly GCA_002869435.1). Taxonomy (GTDB): domain Bacteria; phylum Bacteroidota; class Bacteroidia; order Bacteroidales; family DTU049; genus BM518. The sequence goes on from PKSX01000217.1 coordinate 20,836, forward strand.
TGAAGTTGATATGTATTTTGTCACTTCCATTAAAAAAGAACTGTCGATCGAGGGCAGGGGAGATAAACCCAATATGGAGTTCTGGAAAAAGTATAATGAACAGGTCGATATTAAGTTTTTAAACTTTTAATTATGGATTTTGAAAGTGCTAAAAAATATATAATAGACCGGATGCAGAGGGGATTGGCGCCCAATCTATTCTATCACGGATTGCATCATACGCTCGATGTGTATGCTGCCTGTGAAAGGTATGCAGAAATGGAAGAAGTAAACGGAGCAGACCGGCTGATTTTATTAACTGCTGCACTATTTCATGATGCCGGTTTTCTTATTCGCTATAAGGACAATGAAGAGGTTTCGGTTGACATGGTGAGAAGGATTCTTCCTAATTACGGCTATACAAAAACAGAAATAACACTCATAAATCAGTGTATCTTATCCACTGTGGTTCCTCAAACACCTTTTGATAAAATCAGTAGCATTCTTTGTGATGCTGATCTTGATTATCTGGGTCGCGACGATTTTTTTATTATCGGGTGCAATCTCAGACGTGAATGGAAGGAATACGGAACCGAAGTCTCAATAAAGGAATGGTACGAACAACAAGTACATTTTCTTAAAAATCATCATTATTTTACCCGTTCTGCAGATTTCTTAAGAACTGAAAAAAAACTTAAACATCTGTATTATTTGGATAATTTAGTGAAGAAACATAAGAAAATGTCGTTACTTTTCCTAAATTTGCAAACGAAAAAATAAACTGTTTATCCTAAATTAAAATCAGCATGGAAAATAGAAAGAAAATTATCCTGGTCCCGTTTGATTTCACCGAAGTTGCAGAAGTAGCTGTTAATCACGCTGCCGGACTTGCTAAACATCAGGACTGGAGTGTGCATTTACTGCACATCATTAATAAAGACACCCGTGCATTACTCAATGTGTACAAAGTAGATGACGAGCTTGTTAACAAACGTTTGCAGGATCGTATCGCTGAATACGAGAAAAAGTACGATGTTTCTTTTAGTTTTGAAGCCCGCGAGGGAAGTATTTTTAGCGATATTGCGAAAGCAGCTGAGGAAACCAAAGCAAGTTTCATTATTATGGGAACCCATGGTAAACAGGGTATTCAGCACATAGTAGGATCATATGCCCATAAAGTGATTACATCCACCAATGTACCATTCATTGTGGTTCAAAAAAGAGAGTACCGCGAAGGATATAATAAAATAGTTATTCCTCTCGACGATACTATCGAATCACGTCAGAAGCTTAAGTGGGCCATCTACATTGCGAAGCAATTCGATGCTACAATTTATATTAAAGCACTGTACAGAAGTGATGAATTATATAAAGCAAAATTGCGCGCGGTCTTGAATAAAATTGTTGAACTTTTCGACAAAAATGAAGTGAAATACGATGCGGAATTCATTTCTGATTCAGGTTCATTTGCCAAACAGGTCATTGATTATACAAAGCGTCTGGATGCAGATATGATTATGATAATGACCAATCAGGACAGCAGCCCGATTCCTAATTTCCTTCTTAATCCCTGGGACGAGCAGATTATTTTCAATGAAATAGAAGTACCTGTAATGACTATTAATCCACGTGATATTAATATCACTGTTGTGGGCATGTAAAACAGGGGCAAAAATATCTAAAGGCCGCCTGTTATTATTTGCAGGTGGCTTTTTTAATATAAAAGGAATAAGAAATGTCATTTACCGATAAAGATCTGATAGATTTTGAGCAAAAAGGTATAAGTGTTGATACTATTGAGAAACAGCTGGAGCAGTTTAAAACCGGCATACCGAAAACTCAATTGTATAAGGCAGCTACACCAGATGAAGGTATTTTTGTGTATTCTGCTTCTGAATTGAATCGGTTAATCTCTTTATATGATGAACGAAAAGATGATTACAATATAATTAAGTTTGTACCAGCGTCAGGGGCAGCAAGCCGAATGTTTAAGTTCCTTTTTTGAGTAAGGGAAAAA
>PKSX01000103.1 GCA_002869435.1 Marinilabiliales bacterium
AACCAGCGACCATTTTACCCCTAACGGATGAAGCAACTCGTTAAGCACTATACGAATACTCTTTTTTGTGCAGGAGTAACTTAGTTTTTTATCAAGCGGAATTTTCGAAGGATTATATGAAAAATGTACTCCGCCAGAATGACTGATCTCGCTCAAGGCTTCTTTTAAAGTGACATTATTTAAATCAAGAGAGATTTTCTTCTCCAGATTTTGTGCTTGCAGCACACCTGTAAGAAATAAAAAGAAAACAATCATCCCATATGTGCGCAAGAGATTCCCCATACACAAAAATACATTTATTTCGCTTTGTTTGGGTAAAAGTTTGCCTTATAATCAGGATTTAATCACAAGCTTGTCCGTCAACAATATACCCTTTGCCGTCTTTGCTGATTTGCAGATCAAGGGTTGATTCCAGTACTTTCAAAACAGATTCAAGAGTCTGATCTTCGAAGGAAACGCTGAGACGACAGTTACCGGAGGCCGGATTTTTAAGTGTAATCGGAATATTATATGCTTTGGATACTATTGAAATTACACGATCGAGACGCTCATTTTCAAACGACATACTGCGGGTTTTCCACACCATGAAATATTCTTCAAAAGTATTACCGGTGGAAATTTCTTTTGTTTCCGGCTGTGCTTCTGCCTGCTGCCCCGGTTCAAGAATAGTCTTTTCTTCAGGTTTGTATTTGTGATACACTGCTACAGAACCCTCAATAAGAATGACCTGGATTTTCCCTTCGGGACCATTTGTATTGACATAGAATGATGTACCAAGCACCTCAACCCTGTAATCGCCGGCAGATACTATAAATGGTTTTTCAGGATTATGTGCCACTTCAAAATGAGCTTCACCTCTTAATTCGACGGTACGCTGATCATTCTCATCAATGTTTTTCGGATATTCAAGAGTAGACCCGGCATTCAGAGTTACCTTAGATCCATCAGGCAAGGTGGTTTCTATAACTTCGTTCTGTGCAAGAACCTCTATGGTTTTATCACCACCAAAGATCATGCTTCTAAACAGAAAACCAATTCCAAGGAGTATTATTACAGCTGCAGCAATACGGGTTACCACTCTGATTGTTCTTCTCCGACCCATTTCCACCATCTTACCTGAGCTCAGTTTTGCTTCAAGTTCACTCCATTCCTGGTCAATATCAATGCTTTCCATCACAAGGTCTTCGCCAAGTGCATGCCAGGCATTGCGGAACTGGATAAAGACATCTCTGTTTGCTTCAGATTCGCGCAACCATGAAGAAAGCTCGGCAATCTCATTCTCGCCGGCTTCTCCCGAAAAATATCGGGTTATCAGGTTTTCGTAATATGTGCTTTCTTCAGTCATTTTATGCGCTCTTTGTCTCTATTACACTAAAGACAATGTCTACCCCTATTTAGTTCAGTAAAAAAATTAAATCTTTATATTGAAAAATACTTAAAAGCAGCAACGGTAGGTAGGGGCCGAGGCGCTCACGCAGCATTTTCAAAGCCTTACCCATTTGATTTTCAACGGTTTTCACAGAAATTCCTAAATGATCGGCAATTTCCTGATACTTCATATTTTCCTGGCGGCTTAAAAGAAATACTTCACGACATTTTTCAGGCAAACTGCCAATAGCCTCATGAATTTCACCTTTCAGTTCCCTGGTCATGATTCCACTATCAGCCATTTCAGACTTCTCGTCCATCAATCCTTCAAACTCCAGAATATTGCGGTCAAACTTTTTATTGTCACGCAGATAGTTCAGTGAGCGATTATAAACCATAGTGGTGATATAGGACTTCAGATTCTTGTCCTCATCCATGTTTTCCCGCTTTTCCCATATATAAATGAAACAGTCCTGCACAATGCCGCGTGCAGTTTCCATATCCTTTACATATTTCAGGGAAAAGATCACAAGGTTTTTAAACTCCTTGCGAAACATCTCTTCAAATGATGCTTTGGTTAAACCCTTGCTGTCTATGGAACGGATTTCTGTCAAAATCTGTTTTATTTGAAGCTAAAATACAAAATAATCAAAGCGATTAAGAATCTTTATTTCCTCAGATCCATTTCATCGATGAGTCTCTTGCCTCCATAAAATTTATCGATTATGAAGAGTACATACCTTATATCGACACTTATACATCTCTGGAGCTCAGGTTCAAAAACGATATCTCCCGACATAGCTTCCCAGTTGGCATCGAAGGCAAGCCCCATAAGTTCTCCATCACCGTTGATTACAGGCGAACCACTGTTTCCGCCGGTGATGTCATTATTGGTAAGAAAACATGTTATAATATCTCCGTTTTCGGCATATTGACCAAAATCCTTATTCACATACAATTCCTTAAGTTTTGGCGGTACAATAAACTCATCATTTGAAGGATCTTCTTTTTCCATCACTCCGGTGAGCGTTGTCACAAAATTGTACTCTATGGCATCCCCGCCTGTATATGGAAGCACTTTACCATAGGTAAGTCTCATGGTAAAATTAGCATCGGGGTAGAACTTTTTCTCAGGATACATTTCGCGCAAACCACTTATGTATTTACGCATTCCCTGATCCAACTGATTATTCAATGGTTCCTGTGATTTTCTGATTTCAAAATAGAGAGCATATATCTGGCTGGCTGCGTTAAAAATCGGGTCTTCATCCAGCGTTTTAAAATCAGGCTTTTCAAGGAACTTATCCATTTTGTCCTTGTTGGTAAAGATGGAAACCTGAAAAACATAATCGCTGTATACAAGAAAATCATTTCTGAATTTCTCTTCTATTGTTTTATAAAAGCGTGGATGATAATTTTCGTCAACTTCGTTATAATACATCTCAAGCATACACTGGAAAAGTTTCTTTTCGGTTTTAATATCCATCATCCGGAAATTCTTTTCTGCCAGCCCTGTTAGAATTTGTAAATCTTTATCCAATTCTGAAATACTAAGCTTTTCTCGTGCAAGAATTTCATGCAGATTGTGAAAACTATATGCAAATGAAAACACATCACTTCCTCTTATGAATGCTTCAGACAAGTAAATTTGAACAAGTTTCAGATCCTGCAGTTTAGCGTATGATCTGGATGTTTTTGCCAACGCGTCCTTATAATAACCCTTTTTCGGAATGGCATCATTATTTACCCATGTGTCAAAATCATCCTCCATGATTTTCTTTCGCTGAATCACATTCAAACGTTCAATTCCCTTGTTCATTCCGATATAGTACTTCCAGTAATTGGATGTAGTGGCATATTTACTTGCGTAGTTTATTTTAACCTGCTCATCTTTTGCCATGCGCTCATCCATAATGGCAAGTTTTTTCTCGCGAACTTTAACAATTGCCGGATTGATATAATCGTATGCCATTTTTATTCCGCAAGAAGTCTGATAACGCTGCGTACTACCCGGGTATCCCAGTATCATGGCAAAATCGTCCTCTTTTTTTGGTTTCAATGATATCGGTAAATAGTGACGTGGTTTAAGTGGAATATTATCGGGACTATATTCAGCAGGTTTTCCATCCGGACCTGTATACACCCTGAATACACTAAAATCTCCGGTATGTCGTGGCCACATCCAGTTGTCGGTGTCGCCACCAAAATTTCCTATGCTTGAAGGAGGTGCCATTACCAAACGTACATCCCGGTATACTTCATAAACAAAAAGGTAATACTCATTGCCGTAGAAAAAAGACTTCACATTGGCTTCCTGATAGGATTCTGAAACAGCTTCTGCCTGTATTTCTCCGCTGATACTGTCAACTATTGCCTGACGCTCAATTTCTGTAGCTTCAAAAGGAATAGCACTTAATATTCGCTCTGTAACGTCTTCTATACGCAGCAAAAACCGCGCACTTAAATTAGATTTACTGGGCAGTTCCTGCTCCATGGTTTCAGCATAATAACCATTTTTAATCAGATTCTGATCTACACTGCTCAACGCAGCAATACTGGGGAATCCACAATGGTGGTTGGTCATAAGCAAACCCTGGTCACTAACGATCTCACCGGTACAACCCCGGCCAAAAATGACAATTGCATCTTTAAGGCTCCCGTTGTTAATGGAATAAATCTCTTCCGCAGTAAGATTTAATCCCATTTTCTGCATATCTTCATAGTTCAGGCGCTCAATGAAAATCGGCAACCACATGCCTTCATCGGCCTTAACTTTTATTCCTGAAAATGATAAAAAGAGAACAAGCAACAGCGTAAAATACCTCATATCATATGCTTTATTATGAACTTGCAATATTAAGGAATTTTGTAGAAAAAATCAACGAATATCAAAGGAAGCATTTAATTTTTCGATATAATCCCCTTTTATTAATGCCAATTTAAGTTTACAATAAGTATACGAATACAATAAGGCTCTCAAGCCACTCATGTCATTTTTATCTCAACTTAAATTCAATCTTGACAGAATGATAATTTTTCATATTTTAGCATAAATTTTTCTAACCTATTACTTACCACCATGATAAACAAACTGGATCAAATGATCGATGCCCTGAAGGGCAAACCCAAAAAGCGCCTTGTTGCAGCTTATGCAAACGACAATCATACTATTGAGGCCGTTAACAATGCTACAGAGCTTGGCATTATTGAGCCGATACTGGTTGGCGACGAAGAAACCATAAAGAAAGTATGCGCCGAAGAGAATATTGACGTAAGCAAGTTTAAAATTGTTCAGGAGAATGATCCTGCAAGAGCTTCAAAAAAAGCTGTTGAAATCATTAATGCCGGTGAAGCCGATGTATTGATGAAAGGCCTTGTCAGCACCGATAAATATATGCGTGCAATTCTTGACAAGGAAAAAGGACTACTTCCTCCAAAAGCAGTATTAAGCCATATTACTGTTGTTGAAACCCCTTCTTATCCCAAATTACTTATTGTAAGTGATGTGGCCATACTTCCTGCTCCGGATCTGAAGCAAAAAATTGCCATTACCAATTATGTTATCAATACAGCACATGCACTTGGCAATGAGAATCCTAAAGTGGCACTTATAGCTGCTACCGAGCAAATGTCGGCAGGAATGCAGGCTTGTGTGGATGCAGCAATCATTAGTAAAATGGCTGATCGTAAACAAATTAAGGGTGCTTTGGTTGACGGACCTCTGGCACTTGATGTAGCCATTGATATGGAAAGTGTAGAAATCAAAAAACTGGAAAGCCCTGTTGCCGGTGATGCCGACTGTATGGTATTTCCAAATATAGAGTCCGGTAACGTGTTCTTTAAAACATGTACCAAATTTGCAAAAGGTGAGCTCGCAGCTGTAGTTGCCGGAGCGAAATGTCCTGCGGTACTTACTTCTCGTGGCGACAGCTCGAAAACCAAGACCTATTCAATTGCTTTGGCCTGTTTGATGGCGAAGTAAATAAATATACGTTTTGCGGAAACCGACTCTGAGTTATTGGGGTCGGTTTTTTTATGCAATTCCGTATCTTTACGCATCTATGCCATAGCACTTTAATCAAACACCCGAAACCATGAAAACACTGAACCTTGTATTTCTTGTCATCCTTATTCCGTTTTTCCATTGCTCAAATCCGGCAGAAAAACAAAATGAATACACCGATGAATGCAGTATGTTTTTCCCATATAAAGATCATTACATCAACCTGGAAACAAACCAGGAAGTGGAAGCCGATATTATTCCGGCCAATGACTTTAAATCCTGCTCAAAATATGCATGGCGCTTCCGGGAGCCTCTTAGTGATTCGGTTTATGTAAACGGCCGCTCGTTCGTTGTAGAGAAAAACAGAGATAAGGAACAATACCTCATCAATATTTATGAAAACAGCGAGTTTGTGAAGAGTATTATTGCACCCACCGAAAAGCCATTGCCGGAAGTTCACGATTACAGTTTATACCTTACTGTTTTTGAAAAAGACGTGATTCTGGTGATGGAAGACATGTACACCACCCATTATTTTATTTGTAAGTACAATACCGATGGTGAATTGCTGACCCGCCAGGATATTGAACACACTTTTATCACCCACCCTGAACCAAACACGAATCAACACCACCGTTATCTGTATTTTCACGGCATTGTGGGACAGCAAATGGTTTTTACTTCACATATAGCCTTTGCCGAAAAAGATAAAACCGTGGTGCTGAACATGAAAGACTTTACTGTGGAAGAATACGAGATGAGAGCCACCGGGCTCATTGCCGATGAAAACGAAGAAAAACTGGCCGGTTTTATTGACGGAGATGACGGTAAATTTAAAATCACTATGCTCGATGGCAGAACATTCAAATTCGGAATAGAATACGGAGGCCCTGCCTGCAACTGTATTCTGAAAGGCGACATGCTTTACATTACCGATTATCATCCTATAGCTACAGGTTCAGGTCTGCAATGCTTTAATATGAAAACCGGCAAAATGCAGTGGACTGCAGACGTGAAACAGGTAATGGCCTCGCACAGCGAATATTATAATACTGTTACACTGAGCATGTACAAAAACAAAATCATCATGGAAGGCGTGGAAGCTTATGGTCAATATGTACAAATCTTTGATGCGGAAACCGGCGAACGGCTGGCCTGTGTGGGTGAATTCTGGGATTTGGAAGGAGAATAAGCTTTAATCACAGTATTACTTGCTTTTTCTATCTTTGCCGCATGAATGCGGCCTATAAAAAACCTTTCATAAAGATCATTTCATTTTTCGGAAAGAAAATTGAAAAGAAGCGCTTTTCGGGTACACCTATATATATTGGTGGCTGCGGAAGATCGGGCACTACTTTGCTGCTTTCCATCATTTCGTCGCATCCCGATATTTTTGCCTGTCCAAATGAACTGGGCATGTTTAACAACACATACGAAAAAGACGGCAAAATTTATCCCGCCCGTAAAGATCGATTGCATCGCACCCTACTTTTCAATAAAATAAAGAAAAGTGCAACGCGCTATTGCGAAAAAAGCCCGAGCAATATTCATCATATCAACGATATTGACTCCTACCATGATGGCGATTTCAAATTCATACATATTGTACGCGACGGCCGCGATGTTATTCTTTCCAAACACCCTACCAGCCCCGATACGTACTGGGTAAACCCCGACAGGTGGATCAATGATGTAAGTGCAGGATTAAAAGAAATTGACAACCCCAAAGTGCATACCATGCGCTACGAAGACCTTACCGGCAACTACGAAGAAACCATTAGTAAAATCTGCAAATTTCTCGATATTGAGCTCACCGATGAAATTCTGAACTGGCACAAACACACTGAAGTACGTAAAAACCGAGCTTATTTTGGTGAAGTAAAACCCGTATTCAAATCATCGGTAGAGAAATGGAAAAAACCTGAATTTAAGGAACGTGTGGAAGAACTCACCGGACGCCCCGAAGCGGTGAAATTGCTTAAATATTTCAAATACGAGATATAAATCTTATATTTGGCTTGTTTCATTTATAAATCTTTGGGATTATGAGTTCCAGGCCTGGTGTTTTTATTAGTTTAGTTTGTTTTTTCTTTGCCTTTCAGGCATCCGCGCAGGTAAATTTCGTAGCCACCGAAATGGTGGGCAGAATAACCGACAGTTCGGCCACCCTGCATGCAGAAGTGGACGCCAATATTCAGTATTATTATGAATACGGTATTGTATCCGGTTCTCTTTCAGGTACAAGCGATACTTTATCTGCCACAGCCTATCAGCCTTTTGAAACGATCATAGCCGGGATCATTCCCGATACAAGATATTATTATCGGTTGAATTATAGTTCCGATGGAGGTACCACATGGAATCAGCGGGCCGAGCATAATTTTCACACCCAAAGGGCTCCGGGTTCTGCATTTATTTTTACAATTACATCAGATTCCCACATGAAAAGCTGGACTGATAGTGCAATTTTAAACTTGTATAATATTACGCTAAATAATGTGCAGGCCGACCAGCCCGATTTTCATTTTGATCTTGGCGATACTTTTGGCGTGGATACAGTTGATACCGGGCAGGTTGCTGTTATGAATGATGAATATTTATTTCAGCGGAACCTGTTCGGGCAATTTGCGCATTCTGCTCCAGTATATCTTGCCATCGGCAATCACGAAGACGAAGAAGGGTGGAATCTGGATGACACTCAGGATCCGGCTGACAGCAGGCCTGTAATGAGCATCAACGCAAGAAAAAGAAATTTTCTTAATCCATTACCGGGAGGTTTTTTCTCCGGAAATACCGACACCAGCATCACAGCGATTGCCGAAAACCATATGCCTGAAGATTATTATGCATTTGAATGGGGCGATGCCTTGTTTGTTGTTCTTGATCCTTATTTTTACACAATGACCAAACCCTACCCCGGCACACAGGGAGGCGAAGGTGATGACGAAATTACCGGTAACCGCTGGGACTGGACACTGGGAACCGAGCAACGGGAGTGGTTTAAGCAAACGCTTGAGCAAAGTAGCGCCAAGTGGAAATTCGTTTTCTCACATCAGGTTTGTGGTGGCACAAATATGTATGGCAGAGGTGGCGCCGCCACTACTCAGGAGTTTGAATGGGGTGCCGGGCCCATTGCTATTGGAAACCAGCGCCCGCTATGGAGCGATAGCACAAGTATTCACAACCTTATGGTTGAAAACAATGTTACCATATTCTTTCACGGGCACGACCATGTTTATGCCATGGAGGAAGTCGACAGTATGATTTATCAGGAATGCCCGCAGCCCTGTGATATAGATTATGATACCGGATTTGATGAATACAATAACAATGATTCAACCGTAATGATCAACAATTCCGGTCACATCAGAGTTCGGGTTTCTGAACAATATGTTCAGGTTGATTATGTTCGGGCATATTTGCCTGCCCATGGCACAAACGGAACCATTGCACACACTTATTACATCGGCTCGGCTGCCGGAGTTGAAGAATCTGAAGCAACCGGTTATTCAATGGATGTTTTTCCAAATCCTGCATCTGAAGAGACCAATATAAGATTCAATCTGCCGGAAAAACAACATGTGAAAATCAGCATTTTGAACATGATGGGATATGAAGTTATGCGCCCGGCAGATGAGGTTATGGATCAAGGCCAGCACAATCTGAAAGTGTATACCAATACGCTATCTTCCGGCCAGTATTTCATTCGCATTGAAAGTGGTGAGTTTTGTGCTGTTCGAAAACTGGTCGTTTTATAGTATTTTAATATGAAAAAGACTATTCTAATTCTATCTGGGATTATTGTACTTGCATTCTGCTCTTGCAGCATGAAAAAAGCGGTAGACCGTTTGTACTGGCTCAAAGGAACATGGAGCAGTGGTAGTGATTATGAAGTGTGGGAAAAGGAAAACAGCAGAGAATTATCAGGATGCGCCTACTACATACGCAATGATGACACTACATATACAGAGACCCTTAAGATTGTAGAACGAAACGACAGTGTTTTTTATATTGCCACTGTTCCCGATCAAAACAATGGTAAACCAATTGAATTTTATTTGCGGTATACGAGCAATAAGAAATTTGTTTTCTATAATCCAAATCATGATTTTCCGCAAACAATAATCTACAGAAAAGTTGACGAAGACACTTTTTTTATAAAAATTACAGGCATAGAAAACGGCATAAAACGATTTGTTTCCTATACCATGAGAAGAGTAGATTAAATTTATTTCCGGCCGATCATCACTTTCTTGCCAAAGCCGTAGCCATAGGTAAACGGAAGGTCTTTGGCAGTGTTTTCCTTGTACGCCTGGCGCAAATCATCGATATTGATATAATCGAAAAGATCAATAGGCTGGCTGTAAGTTCCATAAAGCTGAACCTTATCAAAAGCTTCAGTCATTTTGGTATATTTGATACCGGTGTCATCAGAAAGCAATGTTGTGAGCTTAGGCAAATACAATTCACGGATCGATTTAAAACCATCGTAATGCATAAGATATGAAGCAGCTTTGAGCATGCCGTAAATGGTTCCATCCAGATTATTGAAATAGGCCTGCAAGCCGGTATTTTTATCAAAGGCTGAATTTTCAGCATTGAAAGACAGGTATATCAGCTCTTTTTCTCTGTTTAGAGAGTCGAGAACAATCATTTGAACACCGGTGGTATAACCTGATGATTTTGCTGAATCATACGAGCATAAAACAGGAGTACCTTCAGGATCAATGTATAAATAATCTATATCCAGAATTTTATGTCCGGTATATGCACTGAAAAGCATAAGCAAAGAAAGAACGCCTACTTCCTGGTCTTTGCGCAAATCCTGCATCATATCTTTGGTGATGAAGAAATTGAGGCTCAGTGAGCTGATAAGTGACCGCTGAATAGACTTAAAAAGACCACTATAATCAGCACGTGAGCTTAGGTCGGGCACTTTTCCCGTCGGTTCCAGACCAAACATCACATATTTTTTTGCTGCAGGGAAAAATGTGTTCGCATACAAATAATCGGGGCCTGAGAATGCATACCACAAAGTTGCACTACTGTCACGACCTTCCGGTAATTCAGTTTCTGCCCAGGTTCTCATAGACTTCAGGTTTTTGCCCTCGGCTTTCATAAAAAGAGCTTCCATCGCTTGCTCATGCTCTTTCCAAACTGCAGTATTCTGAATATTCAAACAAACAGAATCAGAGTATGATGACATACCGGCAAGCAAACGACCAATATCGGTTAGTGTCGTATCAAAAGCAATTTGTTCAATCTCAACCACCTGTGTGGAATCGGTTGACTGATTTTCATTGTCATTACTGCTTGAATTTCCGCATGCAACAAAAAGCAGTGACAGTAAAAGGGCAAATAAATACAGTGATTTCATGTAATTGATCTTTAAGAGGCGAAAATATAAAAAATTATCCGCATGCAGAAAACGAAACATAATCGTAATGAGAGTCTATATCAAGCTCAATGTCATTCTGATAGCATTTTCATTGATTCCCGTCAATCTGTAATCATTTTATTTCTACATTTGCTTCAATGCAGCATCATGTCAAAAAGAGTTTTATTTGCACATATTGCCCTTATCGTTGCCGGATTTCTATTTGGAGCCAATTACTGGATTGCCAAAGGCCTGATGCCGGAACATCTGAGTCCGACTCCAATCATTGTATTCAGGACAGCAGGTGCAAGCATCATGTTTGCGTTTCTTTTACTATTTATTAAGTGGAAAAGGATTGAACCCCGCGACTGGTTTATGATTGCACTGTGCGGACTCACCGGTGTTACGCTTAACCAATATTTGTTTTTTGCGGGGCTTAACTACAGCAGCCCTGTAGAAACAGCCGTACTGCACACCATTTCGCCTTTAGTTGTGGTGCTTCTTGCCCGTTTTTGGATTAAAGAAAAAATAGGCATATCAAAAGCAACCGGGATTATTTTTGGATTTGCCGGTGCTTTAATCATAACACTTAGCGGAAAAGAAATCAGTTTTTCCTCCACACATTTTACAGGCAATATTCTTATACTATTGAATATTACAGCTTATAGCATGTATCTGGTTTTTGCAAAACCGCTAATGCAGAAATATCCACCTGTTCAGGTTACGGCACTCATATTCTTTTTCGGGTTTATCTTTTTTCTGCCATTTGGAATACAATCGGTGTTTTCGGTAGATTATGCATCATTCCCGCCTCATATTTGGCAATCACTGGCCTATGTTATTGTGTGCACTACATTTCTAACTTATTTACTAACGGTATATGCCCTTAAACCTCTGCAAGCGGGCACAGTAGGGTTCTACATATACATGCAGCCGTTAATCAGCGGGGCCATTGGCATAATAACAGGTCGTGAATTACTCAGTCAGGGAAAAATCTTTGGAGCGATAATGATTTTTGCCGGTGTAT
>PKSX01000192.1 GCA_002869435.1 Marinilabiliales bacterium
CAAATGGCCTGAGCGTTTTTGAGCATGCCTTTTCTGAAAAGCCCTTCTTCTTCCATTTCAGCTAAAACATCGGCAACGGTTTCAACAATGGTTCCGTGGTCGGCTTCCTGTAACTCATCGGGCAGGCGAATGTAGCGATACGCGTTTTCGGGAGGTCCAAGCGAGGCCCAGTCGTCATCATTTTCATCGTATTCAAAGCCACCCACCAGATACATAAGATATCCTTCCGTGCTTTCAAAAAGCCCGAAATTGAATGCTACAACTTCTTTTGGGGCAATTCCGTCAAGGCTTTCAATATAGTTTAGCCAGTTTTTAATCTGATCTTTCATAATTAAAAATCACTGTCTAAAACAGAAAAAATATACTCCTGTTCCCAGATTGCGGGTGTATTTTTCACTTTCTCGATATTATAGGTCCAGTTATTCAGGTCGGTATAATCTTTATTTAAAGTATCTCCAAGTGAGTTGACAACATTCATGTAGGGGATTTCAGTCAACGGACTCAAGGCTGTGCCGGATCCACCCATATCTTCAGAATATTCAAGCAGAAATCGCTCCCCCGACTGGATGTTTCCAAAGATGGTATCACCTGTCAGAGACTGAAGCATTCCGAGATTCAAAGGATTAGAAGATTGATTATCGAGATACCAATTGTACCTTGTTTCACCTTCGCAGGAACTTAAAACAACGACTGCAACAATAACCCCAAGGATGTATATTGAGTTTTTCATTGTAAGCATTTTAGTCATACAAATATATGAAATCTTCCTATGAAAAACCAGTCCTAATGTATCACCTGAAATTTTTTGGTAAACTCATACCCATCTTCTCCTGCAATGACCAAAATATAATTCCCTTCGGGCAAAGTTGAAATGTCGAATGAGACCTTATTCTCACCTGATTCAATCATTTCTGTATGAATTTCATCAGAAAGTTCTCCTCCAAACGAGTAAATGAAAAATGAGCAGATTTGAGGTTTGCTTATTGAAAAAGCTACCTGAATTCTTTCCGAAGCCGGCACCGGGTATATCTTACCTGATGACATTGTCGGCTCATTAATGGCTAAGTATGCAGAATCCAGCGTAAGTTTACTGATCCATGTTCGTGAATTATAATACTCTCCGTAAGAACCAACAAAGAAGATAAACTGTGGCTCATTATGCTTTTTTTGCATGCAGGTATAATCGCCCCAGCGCTGAGCATTACTACCCCCAAAATTCATAACCGTGTTGCCTTCTTTCAGTATTTTCATGTTTGAATAATTCCCATTATCATATAAAATACAGGCGTTCCCGGCATAGGTGTTTGCAGCAGCGTAGTTGAAACCAATAATATATTTTTCATCTCCCGGTGAATCTCCCACCCATTCAAAAGAGGGAAATGCAATACCCAGTGTGTCGTAACTGATCATGGTGGCGGTTAGTGTTTTACTCCCATCCGGATCGGCAATGGTGCCATGATATATTCCGGCCATTCCATTGCTGTAATCGATGCTGTTGAGCATGAAATGAATTTTATTATTACACAAAACAGCATCTAAAATGGTATTATAATTGGTTTTCAGCTCCAGCCCATATGGTTGTGGAGTGGCTCCGCTCATTCCGTAGTTTATTGGCGATTGTAATAAATGAGATTCAATTGAGAAGCCTGTATCATACTGGTTTCCGTTAAATTTGACCAGAAAAACTGTATCGTTTGGTGCAAATCCACCGGTACTGTCGGGAAATCCGCAGTCGAGGGTTGACACAAAATACATATCGGGTCCATAAAGAGTGTCTCCTCCTCTAACCGGAATAACATTGTAATAATAAACATCGCTGGGAATTGACGCTCCAAATCCCGGATTAATGAAATGATAGGTATAATCAACTATTGAGTCGCCGTTATATCCCTGCATTTTATTCACCTGCAAAATGCGGCAGCCGGTAAATTTCCAATAGGTTTCTGTGAGATAATCATCGAAATTGGTAACTGTAATAAACAGTTCCTCATTACTTAATGCAATGCTTGGAAAATCGGACCAGCTGCTATCGCCCAGAATATTACCGGGAACAGTGTAAAAAGACCACTCATCTGTAGGATTGGAACTGCCTGAAAAGCCAATAACAATCTGACTGCTGGTGTGCTCATAACCCGCCAACATCACTGTAACAAATCTATCCTGCTCATAGTCGTACAAAAGTCTGGGGTCATATTTTGTCTCAGGCAAACCAAGTGAATCGGTAAAGTCATTCAGCTTTTGAGACAGTATTTCCTGGTGAGACGGATCGTAAAAAGCAAGTCTTGAGTTTTGCATGGTAATCATGTAGCCATCATTAGAAATAGCCATGGTATTATCATTAGGAACCCAGTAATCGTCGTGTATATCTTCCCAAGCATATTGAATAATTGGCTCCTGCACTTCGGTCGTGCTTCTGAAATTACTTCTGCCTTGAAGTTCTAACCCATTTTTTGACTTGTTTTCCAGATTTGAACTTTCATTATTTGGATTCAGGGGCTTGTGAATAACCGAAACATCGTAACCTGTTTCAGATGACGGAAAAGCCTTAATTAGTTTATGCGCTTGCATTTTATAGCTTTCCACCTGTACTTGCGCAATTGAGGATAATACAGGAAAAACAAATGCAAGAAATATGACAGTCCTCATAATTTTAAGTTTGTGCTAAGATATGATTTTTTGGAGCAGGATTTTATCATAATAACAGAATTTACAGAATACAATTGTGTTGTAATGATCTTTAGTCCGGCTTTAGATTGGTTAATCATTTAAAAATCCGTGTTTCCCTTAGTAATTCGCAATACAATTTTTGTACATTTGCGGGACTGACACTGAGAAATGAAGATTTCTGCATCCATATATTCTGCAAAAGAAACTGATCTTGGCAATTTGCTGCGCGAGCTGGATGCCTATAGCAGCGACTATTTCCATGTCGATTGCAACGACGATATTTCTGTCTTTGAAGACATAAAAAAAATAAATAAACTGTCGTCTACACCCATTGATCTTCATTTAATTACTCCGGAGCCGGAAAAATATTTTGATTTGATTCGTGAATCAGGCGTGGCATCAGTGACCATTCAATTTGAATCATTGCCACGAAAAATTGAAATTCCCAAAGATCTGAATTGCGATTGTGGTCTTGCCATTGTTACAGAAACAGATATTTCTGTATTCGATGAGTATGCCGAAGAGGTGGATCATATTTTATTTATGGCCACAACTCCCGGGGTAAGTGGTCAGTCGTTTCAGAAGGAAAACTTTAGAAAAATAAGAGCCTTCCGCAGTAAATATCCCGAAAAAAGAATTCATGTCGATGGTGGCATTAACGCCGATTTGTCATTCATTTTACGAAATATGGGTGTATATCTGGTGGTGGTTGGTTCATATTTGCTGCGACAGGAATTTATAGGGTCTGCCATGTTGAAACTTCGCTCAGACGCTGAGGGTTCTGCTTTTAAAGTAGAGGATTTTATGCTTGGTATTGATGAAATTCCGGTTTTAAAAGCATCTGAATTCGAAATGATGAAAATGCTGAAAACCGTTGAGGATTTCAGAATGGGTTTTGTAAATATTACAGACAAAGAGGGAAAACTAATTGGGATCATTTCAAACGCCGATATCAGGCGGGCTCTCATTCAAAAACTGAATGAGGCAAACAGCATTAGTCTTGATGAAATATTGAATTCAAGTCCGGCAACAATAAAACGCAGTAATTCTGTATCAGAAATGATGCGATATATTAAAAAACTGTCATTTCCAGTGCTGTTTCTTCCCGTTGTGGATGAAAATGGCTTTCTTTGTGGCACGCTTAAGTTCAACAACTTAATCAGAGGTGAATTATGATCATTGAGGTTAGAAAAAATATTGAAGCAAGTGAACTTGAAGCAATGGCTATGAAATATAAAGCTATTGTAGTAGAAGATTATGACAGAAAACTTCTGGTTGGCTCATCATCTGCAAAAACCATTGACACAAAAGATGAACGCCACATTGAAAAGCACTGGGTTTTTGATAATGACATGCAATTGTCGTCTAGAAAATTCATGCCAAACACCCGAAATATAAGTATTGGTAATTTTACCACCGGAAAAGACGAAACCATTCTTATTATTGGCCCCTGCAGTGTTGAATCAGAAGAGCAACTTGAACAAACAGCGTCTCTGATTCAAAAATGCGGATTAAAATCACTGCGGGCAGGTGCTTATAAGCCAAGAACTTCGCCTTATAGTTTTCAGGGCATGGGGCTTGAGGGTCTTAAACTCCTTGCCAAAATGCGTGAGAAATACGGGTTTAGTATAGTTACAGAAGTTCGTGACAGCACACACGCCGATGCGGTTATAGAATATGCCGATGTGATACAAGTGGGCGCAAAAGCCATGTACGATCACGGCATTTTACGGACTTGTGGTAAAGCAAGGAAACCTGTTTTACTTAAGCGTGGATTTGGCACAACCATACAGGAGTTTGTGCAGGCAGCAGAATTTATTTTATCAGGTGGAAACCCCAATGTAATGCTATGTGAGCGCGGAATCAGAACATTTGAGACCAAATCTCGTTTCACGCTCGATCTTTGCGGCGTGGCATATTTGAAAGAACACACTAATTTACCTGTTATTCTGGATCCAAGTCATGCCATGGGCTATGCATACGGGGTGCCCGATCTTGCTCGTGCCTGCATGGCGATGAATGTGGATGGTTTACTTATTGAAGTGCATCCTGACCCTTCTGTAGCAAAAAGTGATGCATCGCAGCAATTGAACCATAAACAATTTGAAGAATTACTTAACTCTCTCCGTCCGATTGCAAAAGCTGTTGGACGCCATATAGTTTGATAATATATTAACCATGAAATTTTTCGCACAAAACCTTCAAAGAGCACTTGAACACCGCGATCTTACACCTGAAGACCTGGCTGTTTATGTTGGAATTGATGTTACCGATATCAGAAAAGCACTGACCGGAGAAAAATGTCTTTTGCCTTCGGAACATTTACGCGTATCAAAGGCATTGCGTATTGGCTTAATGAGGCTTTTTGCAGAAAATGGATGCGCGCATGTGCCTTTTGAATGCAAGCTGCTGGTACTCGATATTGATGGTGTTATGACCGACGGAGGTATGATTGTCAATTCTGACGGAACAGAAGCCAAGAAATTCAACACCAAAGATGGAATGGCAATAAAAAACGCAATTAAGCTTGGTGTAGAGGTTGGCTTTATCAGCTCCGGAAAAAACATTGATCTGATTCAATATCGTGCTGATATGCTGGGCGTGAAACATGTTTATGTGGGGAGCAGTGAAAAGCTTGACGTTTTGACAGAATGGTGTAAAAACCTAAATATCCCTTTGTCTGAAGTGGCATATATTGGAGACGACTTAAACGATCTTTTGGTTTTACAAAGTGTAGGCCTATCTGCTTGTCCTGCAGATGCGGTACCCGCAGTCAGGGATGTGTGCTCTCAAATTCTTACTCGTAAAGGTGGAGAGGGTTGTGTGCGTGAACTGGTAGAGTTGATGGGCTATATGATCATGGAATAATCAACACCCAATTCATATGAAAAAACTTGGAATAATCGGATTTGTCTTATCGGCGCTTGCTTTGGTTGCTGCTCTTGTTAATCAATTTTTATTTGTACCGGATGTAAAAAAGTACGAAGCTTTGATAGACATGAAGATGCTGGACAATTACAGTTTGTGGACTCAGGCACTTGACAAAGTAACCATGATTGGTCAGATTGCTCTTTTTGCAGGAGCTGCAGCTTTAATAGTATGCTTAATTTCTGTATTAAAATCAAAGAGTAAGCTGGCTATTGTCGGAATAATATTATCGGCCGGATCCATATTTCTTGGCCTGATGCAAGGCACACATATGTTTTCGTAGTGGTTCTTACTCTTTCAAGAATCGTCCGGTAAATACGCCGTTATTGCTTACTATTTGTATAATGTACACCCCTTTTTTGAGTTGTGAAACATCAACCGAACTAATGGTCTGACACAATTGTTTTTGAAAGATTAATTTGCCGTTTATATCAAGAACTTTCATCAAGCATGTGTTGTTATTTGTAAATTCCACATTAAGGGTGTTGTTTACAGGATTGGGATATATGTTCAGAAACCCATTGGTGTGTTCAGAAATATCGGAACAAACAATGAAGGTGATTTCGATAGAATCGCGTTGAGTACAATTTGCCTTGGTTACATCAACATAAAATATTGTTGTTCCTAATCCATATGCATTTGAATCAACAAACAGAGTTTGTGCAGTACTTGCATCAGACCACAGATATGAATCATTTCCAGGCCCTGCATCAAGGGTTATAGATGCATCAGCACATAACGAAGTATCAGGCCCTAAGTTCACAACCGGAAGAGAATTCACTATCAGAGTAATATCATTTGTAGTATCTGCGGCAACAGCATTGGAAACAATACATCTGTACACAGCCGCATCTGCAAGACTAAGTGAACTTAAAGAAAGAGTATCATCATTCTCGGAGGGCATATCAACACCATTCTTTTGCCATTGATATTGGAGGCTGTCTCCCGTTGCAGACACAAAAAACTCAACCTCTTCCATTTCGCATTTAGTTGAATCATTTGACTGACCGGTGACCAACGGCACAAGCGTATAGCTTACAATTAACTGTGGTGCAGAACCCGGAACCGGGAATTCATGAGGTGCAAAAACGATATAGTCATTGAAAATGTTTCCAACCATTATGCTGTCGTTCGAATCATTCGGAGGGTAAAAGCCGGGAGCCATGGTCCAGTCATCTGGATCTTTAATCATTAGAGTGAAAAATGTATTTGCCAATGAATAATCGTAACCAAAAAGTGTTTTTATATCAATCGACTCTGTCCAGCCCGGAGCAATAGCAAAATTTAGCGGCTGTATTAGGGTGTCGTAAAAGTTAATGGGATTCCATAGCGTGTCATTCGGATCTGACTCTAGCCAGGTTTGATCGTCTACCCGACTATATCCTGCATCACCATCCCACATGGGTGCAACATCGGTAACAAGAACTCTTAATTTCACTTCTGTGATAACATTTGCTGTTGGTATAGAGGAAATATCAAACTTCAAAAATGAATTTTTCCCTTCTCCTCCGCCAAATGTTACAATATGCACATCTGCTATTGAACTAAGTGTGTCAATGTGTTGAGCATTAATGTTTTTTACACTTGCGATTAATACAAAAATTATTAAGATTGTGAATGAATTTTTCATGGCAGAATTATTTTGATTAAATTTTTGACTTGTATAAAACAAAATGGTTTAATTTGTTAAGTCTGGCTGTTTGTCGGCATTATTTAAGCGCGGCTTATTTGTAATAATGGATGAATTGATGGGGATAAAAAAAAGCCGACCATTTGGCCGGCTTCTGCAGTAGCATAATATGTTTATTTCGTAAACCTATGTAATAACACCTTGTCTTCGGTTACAATGGTTAAATAGTATACGCCATTCACAAGTGAGCTTACATTAAGCACAAATGTTGGTGTATTTGCTGGCAGTTCGTTCATAATTACCAATTGACCTTTAGCATTAAAAACACTGAGCTCGAGGTCGCTGTTATATACAGTACTGAGCTCAATATTTATGAAATCTGTTACCGGGTTCGGATATACACTTAGAGGTGACTCTTCTCCATTTTCATCCAAACTTGTGCAATCAATTACATTTATTGCTGTTGAGTCAGAATTACTGCAAGCACCATTTAAGTAGGTATACACAACATAAAATGTACCCGCTCCTGACACAGAAGGGTCAAAATTGCTGCCACTTACACCAGTTCCTGAATATGTTCCTCCGGAAGGAGTTCCGGCAGGGTTGGCCACAGGTGAACTTTGTAGACAAATTGTATCAGGACTGAAAGGAGCAAGTGTTACATATGGAATAGTATCAACTGTTAAATCTAATTCAATAATACTGTCACAGCCATTTACAGTATAGGTAGAATCGAAATAGGTTCCTTGCATAGTGTAATAAGATCCTGCAAAAAGGAAGCTGTCTCCCTGGCAAATGGTTTCATTTTGAAGTTCATATGAAGAAGGGAATACAGAAACATCGACAGAATTCATTGTGGTATCAAGATCCTGAGTGTAGAAAAAGAAAATTCTTGAAATAGAACCGCCACTTTCTGAAAATACGTCCTGCATTGCGTTTGAACTAATTGGAAGCTGCATTCCTGAGCGAGGCATGGATACAGTGTATCCCGCAATTGAAGATGTAGTGGGTGCAGGGGCATATGAATTTACATCACCTCTATTTCCGTAAATCCCAATAAAATCTCCACTATCAATGTGAATACATGCAGGAATAGTGTCGCCACTGAAGTTTATCCACCGGCCAAGTGATACAAAATCATTTGTAGTGGTACTCCACAAAGGTGGTGCTCCGGAGTTGAATCTTAATACTTCAACATGCTGAGCTGCAGTACTAGCATCCGTAGGCACATAGAAGCCTGTGATTGTAAAATTTGTTGGAGCCTGGAAATAATAACCTCTTACATTTCCCGAGAAACTTGAACTATGTGCTGGAAGAGGAATAACAGAGTCTGCGCCTGCTGCTTCAATGGTTTGAGCATAGAAGGTGGTATCAACCATTATTACAGAGCCTGACTGTAATGTATCATTAGTGCCAAGAGATGTCGTGGCCAATGAGTCCACAAACCACTCAACACCACAGGTAGCACCCGAAACCGTTAATATTACAAGGCCTGAGTCACAAATTGCTGTGGTTCCACTAAAAACAGGAGTTTTAAAGATTTGAACAAGATTGTGTCCAATATTTAGTTGTTTTACTACTTCATCCTGAATTGGAGAAATTGTTTGATACTGTGGGTCATCACTGGAAGGTGTGACCTGACCAACTGCCACTACTGAAACTAACAATAGAACAGAAATTAAGAATAATTGTAAAAATGCTTTCATAAGCTCTTATTTTGATTTTAATATGCAAAGATATACATATGTGTTAAAATGTTAAAAATATCTTTGTTATCTTAGTGTTAGGTTTTAGCTTTAATGAATTTGCCTTTATTAAGAATGATTAAACAATAGCATATGCCAAACAGTAGTATTATGAACATCTCTATATAAAACTATTCATTATACAAGATTTTCATCCAAAGAACGTTTATCGTTCCGAAATCAAATTCATAAATCATTCTTCATAATTCATAAATCAGTAACTTTGCACTCCCATGGTAGTGAAGCCCGGAAAATATTTGTCCGAAATTAACGGACCAGCGGACCTGAAAAAGCTTAAGCCCGAACAACTCCCTGAACTGGCAGAGGAGCTGCGCACATTCATTATTCAAAATGTGGCACAAAATCCCGGGCACCTTGGAGCCAATTTAGGTGTGGTTGAACTCAGCATTGCCTTACACTACATGTATGACTCCCCCAACGATAAAATCGTATGGGATGTTGGCCATCAAGCATATGCACATAAAATTTTAACCGGGCGAAGAGATCAGTTTAGTACAAATCGTCAGTTTAAAGGTTTAAGCGGGTTCCCTAAAACAGAAGAAAGCGAACATGACACTTTTGGTACAGGACATTCTTCTACCAGTATTTCTGCAGTACTGGGAATGGCTACGGCTGAAAAGCTTAAAGAAAACCCTAAAAACAGGCATATTGCCGTAATCGGTGATGGATCCATCTCCTCGGGCATGGCCATGGAAGCACTTAACCATGTGGGCGAATCCAAAGCAAACGTGCTGATTATTCTAAACGACAATGGCATCAGCATCGATGAAGGCACAGGCGCTTTTCACCGATATCTGGCCAGAGTTACTGCTTCGCATACATACAACCGCTTCAAGCGAGGGGTTTGGCGTGTTTTTAAAAACACCTGGATTCAAACCATTGCCAATAAGACTACTACTGCGCTTAAATGGACATGGCTTAAAAAGTCAAACCTGTTTGAAGCATTCGATATTCGCTATTTTGGGCCTGTTGACGGGCATAATATTAAAACACTCGTCGAAATTCTTCATGATTTACGCGATATTCCCGGTCCGAGGCTTCTGCATATTAAAACCAAAAAAGGCAAAGGCTTTAAAGCCGCTGAAAAAGATCAGGTAACATTTCATTCTCCCGGAAAATACGACATGAATACTGGCGAAATATTGAAACCGGATTGCGCAAAAAAACCACCTAAATACCAGGTTATATATGGTAAATCCCTGCTAAGTCTGGCGGAGCAAAACGAGAGTATTTATGCCATTACGCCTGCTATGCTTTCAGGTTCTTCGCTGAATATTATGCAGGCAAAAATACCTGAACGAACTTTTGATGTTGGTATTGCAGAACAACATGCGGTAACATTCGCAGCAGGACTGGCTCGTGCTGGTAAAACACCTTTCTGTACAATTTATTCCACCTTCCTTCAGCGGGCATACGACCAGATTATTCACGATGTTGCCCTTCAAAAGCTACCCGTTATTTTTGGAATTGACCGTGGCGGACTTGTTGGAGAAGATGGACCTACTCATCATGGTGTGTTTGACCTTGCATATCTGCAACTGATTCCCAATATGATCATCGCAGCACCAATGAATGAAATTCAGTTGCGAAATCTAATGTACACAGCCCAAATAGAACCAAAAGGACCTTTTGCAATCAGATATCCAAAAGGAAATGCTCAAAGAGCAGACTGGGAAAAAGATTTTGAAAAAATGGACATTGGTAAAGGGCGAATACTATCTGAGGGAAATGAAGTGGCCGTACTGACAATTGGTGCTACCGGCATTGATGCGCAGAAAACTGTTGAAAAACTAAAAAAAGAAGGAATAAACATTACCCACGCTGATATCATATTCCTTAAACCTCTTGATGAAGACTTGCTTCATGATATTTGCAAAAATCACACAGCATTGGTTACTGTCGAGGATGGCACTGTTAAAGGTGGGTTTGGAACTGCTGTGGCTGAATTCCTCATAGAGAACAATTATCAGATTCCCTTGAAAAGACTTGGTGTACCAGACTCATTTGTGGAGCACGGCACTGTGGAGGAGTTAAAACACGAACTCGGATACGATGCAGAAGGTATTGAAAAAGTGGTGATTCAATTATTGAAATCAATTAATAACAAATAATATGGCAAACAAAAGAAACCTGAAAAAGGATGTGAATTTTCTTACCGATGAGTTTTTCTCTGATTCATTTGCACTGATGGTTATGTATGGCGATGAAAGCGATAAGAAAATAGTGGAAGTAATGCAGAATGTTGCAGACGCCAGAAACAAACTTATCGAAACCATTCAGAATCAGGCTGGAAAAGGCGAAAGATTGAACAAAGAAGAACGTTCCAAAAAGAAGAATGAACGTCGAAAAGAACTTAAAGGCAAACTTAACGATGATTTCAAGGTTTTCATTAAGGCTCTTGAAGAAGGATACGAAGTCCTGGGGTCATTAAGCGGAGACTAGTACATGAGCAGCCGGCTTTTTGATCAGATTATTTTTGGGCCTGTTCGCAGCCGCCGCTTTGGCATTTCGCTTGGTGTTAATCTTTTGCCTGTCGATGCCAAAGTGTGTTCTTTTGATTGTGTGTACTGCGAATGCGGATGGAC
>PKSX01000017.1 GCA_002869435.1 Marinilabiliales bacterium
GGACGGTTCAGCCGATGTTACGGTATCAGGAGCCACCAGTCCCCTAACCTATACATGGTCCCATGACCCCGGTCTAAACAGTCCGGGTGCAACAGGGCTTAGTGCAGGTACTTATACCGTAACCGTTGATGACGGCACGTGTCAGGAGATAATTGACATTACTGTATATGCAATTCCCGGTCCGATAGCAGGATTTATGGTTAATCCAACTCAGGCAGATATCGAAAATGCCTTTTTTATGGTAACTGATTTAAGCATCGGCGCCACAAGCTGGTTGTATTATTTTGATGATGGTTGCTCAAGTACCATGCAAAACCCAACTCATGAATACACATCTGAAGGAGACTATACTATCACACAATATGTTTACGATGATTATGGTTGTGTCGACAGTACGACAATGACGGTTTCTGTTGAAGGCTTATTTGCATTTTATATTCCCAATGCATTCAGTCCCAACGGAGATAACATAAATGACTATTTTCTTCCAAAAGGAATTGGTATAGATGCAGATACCTGGCAAATGAGAATTTATGACCGCTGGGGAAGCACTGTATTTGTTAGTACCGACATTAATCAACCATGGGATGGCATGTATGTACTCGAAGATATAGATAAAACACCTACAGCAGTATTCGGATATTTCATTACATTCAGGACTGAATCAGGTCTAATTATGGAGTATTACGGACATGTAACTACACTCCCTTAGATTACGAAATATTTATACAATATCCCATTTAACTTTTTGGTTTTTAAGCCATCAAAGTAATATATTTGGGTATTAATTCCTTGAAAAGGTTCTTTAAATTAATTAGTTTTGGAAACTTTATCCACAGAATCCATTATTAATAAATGAAGTCATAATAAGAAATTAGCACCCACCTAAAGCTGTTTTTATGTTGAAAAATGCTGTATTCTTTGTATCGTTTCTTATAATAAGCGGGTTATCAATGGCTCAAACTCAGATAGCTGTGTGTCCTCAGATAAACACTTTCTCATCGATGACCAGAGGGTATTATTTTACTGCTCCATGTGATTTCGTTATTTGCGGATTGTATATTCCTACTGATGCTTCAACAGGACTGCAGTCTGTGGAGGTTGTTAGGTTTACTGCGGGAGCACCACCGGCATATTCTGCTACAACGAATAGTTTTGTATCTCTTTTTTATCAGTCTAACTGGCCTACAAACACAATGATACCCTGTAATGTACAAGTAAATACAGGTGATATTATTGGTGTTTATGGTTCCAGAGGCGCAGCAGTTAATTCATACGGTGCTGCTAATTGCGCAACAACAATAATGGGAAATGCTGTTACATTGTATCGTAGCGGAATGCAATTTGATCTTGCAACACAACAGATGCATGACATTTGGTATGAGGATTATAACATTGGCAGAGTGTTTATGTACATAAACTGCTGCCCTACTGCTGATTTCACAATTGACTCTGTAATCTGCCTGGGTGACACTGCAACAGCGGTCTATACGGGCAGCGGAGTACCTCCGGCAACAACTTTTGACTGGGATTTTAATGGTGGAACTCCTGCCACAGCCAATACAATAGGACCTCATGATGTAACATGGGCAACACCGGGTGTAAAAACAGTTACACTTGATGTTTTTCAGGCTTCATGTGCCACGGCGAGTGAAAGTCATACCGTAAATGTATTAGCACCCCCAACAATAAGTGCAAGTGCAAGTCCTGCTTCTATATGTGACGGTGAGAATACAACACTCACTGCTAGTGGTGGCGATACTTATTTATGGAGTACCGGTGGAACCGGATCAAGTATTAATGTTAATCCTGCTTCATCAACCACATACACTGTTACAGGTACAACAACAGCCGGCTGTACTGGTACGGCTTCGGTGTATGTGACGGTTAGTCCACTTCCGGTTATAACTGTTGCCAACCAAACCATTTGCGATGGTGAAACAGCAACACTTTCCGCAAATGGTGCAGCCACCTACAGCTGGAGCAATGGTGGAAATACAGCTGCAATTTCAGTATCACCTTCATCCACAACAGTGTATACAGTTACAGGAACCAGTGCTGCAGGATGTACAGGAACGGCATCAGCTACAGTTACGGTTAATCCCCTGCCCAATATTACTATATCAGCAAATCCGGCTTCTGTGTGTGCGGGAAACAGTTCAACGCTAACAGCTAGTGGAGGAACTAATTATTCCTGGAGTACGAGTTCAACAGGAAGCAGTATTACAGTAAACCCTACATCCACTACAACTTATGGAGTTACCGGAACTGATGCCAACGGCTGTTCAAACACTGCTGACATTAATGTTACAGTTCTTCCCGGACCGGTTGTTACTGCAACAGGTGCTACAATTTGTGAAGGTGCAACGGCAAATATTACTGCTTCCGGAGCTGCAAACTACACATGGGATAATAGTATGACGGGGTCCAGCATTAATGTTAATCCAACATCGACTACTACATATACTGTTTCAGGAACGGATGGCAGCGGTTGCACAGGAACTGCTACTGCAGTTGTAACAGTAAATCCATTACCTGTAATAACTACAACCAATGATGAAATTTGTGAAGGAGAAACAGCTACCATTACTGCATCAGGTGGAACAACATATACGTGGAGTTCTGGTGGCAATGGTAGTACAGAAAATGTTACACCTTCAACGACTACCACATATAGCGTAACAGGAACAGATGCAAATGGATGCTCAAATACCAACTCTGCTGTGGTTACTGTAAATCAAAATCCTTCTATTGCTATATCGACAACACCGGATGCATGTAACAGTTCAAATGGTACTGCCACTGCAACTCCCACGGGTGGTCTTTCGCCATATCTGTATGAATGGAGTACTTCTCCGGCTCAAACTACAAACCCTGCTACAAACTTATCTGCCAATACTTACACTGTTACTGTAACAGATGATAATGGATGTACAGCTACAGCATCTGCCGTTGTTGACCCACTGGCAGGCTTTACACTTAGTTCTGCCACCACTGATGAACAC
Source organism: Marinilabiliales bacterium (assembly GCA_002869435.1). GTDB lineage: Bacteria > Bacteroidota > Bacteroidia > Bacteroidales > DTU049 > BM518. The sequence continues at coordinate 3,006 of PKSX01000017.1, forward strand.
TGTGACATGGAAGATGGAACTGCTACGGTTGTAGTTACAGGAGCCCTCGGCCCCCTTACCTATGTATGGTCTCATGATCCGGGGCTTAACAGCCCTAATGCCAACGGCATAAGCGCTGGAACGTATACCGTTTCTGTTGATGATGGTACGTGTCAGGATGTAATTACTATTACTGTATATGCACAACCAGGGCCGGTAGCGGGGTTTATGGTTAATCCCACTCAGGCAGATCTTGAAAATGCGCTATTCACAATAACTGATTTAAGCATTGGTGGTACCAGCTGGATGTATTATTTTGATGATGGCGGTTTTAGCAATATGCAAAACCCGACTCATACATACACATCGGAAGGAGAATACACCATAACACAATATGTTTACGATGATTACAGCTGCGAAGACAGTGCATCAATGAGTGTTACTGTTGAAGGTTTATTTGCATTCTATATACCTAATGCATTTAGTCCGAATGGAGATAACAGAAATGATTATTTCCTTCCAAAAGGGATCGGTATAGACCCCGACACCTGGATCATGAGAATATACGATCGGTGGGGTCATACTGTTTTTGTCAGTACTGATATTAACCAACCTTGGGATGGTGAGTATACTCTGGAGGATATAAATAAAACTCCTACTGCAGTATTTGGATATTTTATTTCATTTAAAACTGAATCAGGAATACTGAAAAAGTATTATGGACATGTGACTACATTACCGTAATTCAACATTTCATTGTGACAAATTTCTTTTAACTTTTTGGTTTCAATACTATCAAAGTAGTATATTTGGATGATAATTCCATTTATGGGTTCTTCGATGAATATTCCGGAACCGAAAAATGAAATTACACTCACTAATGCTATTTTTATGTTTAAAAAAGCTTTTTTCTTAGTATCTTCCCTATTAATTAGCGTGTTATCAATCGCTCAGACTCAGATTCCTCTTTGCCCGATGCAAACAACATTTAGCTCTATGTCAAGAGGCTATCATTTTACTGCCCCATGCGATTTCACTATTTGTGGATTATTTGTGGCTGACGATGCTTCAACTGGATTACAATCGGTTGAGGTTGTGAGATTCACAGCAGGAGCACCACCTGCCTATTCTGCTACAACAAATAGTTTTGTTTATTTGTTTTATCAGGCTTTGTATCCTACCAACACCATGATTCCCTGTGATATACAAGTGAATACTGGTGATATTATCGGCGTATACGGGTGCAGACAACCCAGTTCAATAAATTCTTATGGTCAGGCACAATGTCCTACGACGATTATGGGATTTCCTGTAACCCTTGAAAGAAGTGGTATGCAGTTCGATCTCTCCACGCAACAAATGCATGATATCTGGTCAGAAGTAAATTATTATGTTGGAAGAATTTTCATGTATATCAACTGCTGCCCAACTCCCGATTTTACAATTGATTCTGTAATTTGTCTTGGTGACACTGCCACAGCCAATTACATTGGTAGTGGCGTTCCTCCGGCAGCTAGTTTTAGCTGGGATTTCGGTGGTGGAATTCCTGCTACAGCAAATACAATAGGACCTCATGATGTGACCTGGGCAACAACAGGTATTAAAACTGTTACACTCGATGTTTCGCAGGTTCAATGCCCTACTGTAAGCGATACTCAAACTGTATCAGTAATTGCTTTACCGGTTGCAAATGCAGGAACTAATGACACTATCTGTAATGGTGAGTCCACTACTCTTATAGCAAGCGGAGGAACAAATTATATATGGAGTAATGGTACAACTACTGCCTCTAATACTGTGAGTCCGACTACTACTACAACGTATACAGTAACAGTGGATAATGGTGGTGGCTGTAGCAATACAGCTTCTGTAGATGTAATTGTAAACCCGCTTCCAACCATTACTGTTACCGATCCAATAATATGTGATGGTGAAACTGCAACCATAACTGCATCGGGAGGAGTAAACTATTTATGGGATAATAGTATGACCGGCTCAAACATTAATGTTACTCCTTCAAGCACAACAACATACACCGTTACCGGTACTGATGTAAATGGTTGTACAGGAACGGCAACTGCTACGGTTACGGTTAACCCAAATCCCACTGTTACAATTACAAGTATTCCTGACACATGTAATGCAAACGTGGGAACAGCTACTGCTTCGCCTTCCGGTGGATTGGCACCATATTTTTATGAATGGAGTACTGCTCCGCCTCAAACCACTAACCCTGCTGTTAATCTGGCTGCAAATACATACACTGTAACTGTTACTGATGATAACGGTTGTACTGGTACGGCAGATATTACAATAAGCAATGAAACCGGTTTCACTTTAAGTTCTACATCAAATGATGAACATTGTGAACAGATGGACGGGTCAGCAAATGTTATTGCTTCAGGGGCAAATCTTCCTTTAACCTATACATGGTCTCACGATCCGGGTTTAAATAGTCCTACTGCAACCGGTTTGAGTGCAGGAACCTATACCGTTACTGTTGAAGACGGTTATTGTCTGCAAACTATTGATATCACCGTTAATGCAATACCTGGTCCTACAGCCGGATTTACAGTAAATCCTACTCAGGCTGATATTGAAAATGCACTCTTCACAATTAGTGATATGAGTGTTGGTGCTACTTCATGGTTATATTATTTTGGCGATGGAAATTCAAGTACAATGCAAAATCCCATAAATGAATATACTTCTGAGGGTCAGTACACAATTATTCAGTATGTATTTGATAATGAAGGATGCGAAGACAGTGCAAGTGTAGAGGTTATCGTTGAGGGATTATTTACATTTTATATTCCAAATGCCTTCAGCCCGAACGGTGATAATAGAAATGACTATTTTCTACCCAAAGGTATCGGTATAGATGCCAATACATGGAATATGAGGATCTACGACCGCTGGGGTCGCACAGTATTCGTAAGTACTGATATTAACCAACCCTGGGATGGTGAGTATTTTTTGGAAGATGTAGACAAAACTCCTACTACGGTATTCGGTTATTACATATCCTTTAAAACTGAAACAGGATTACTGAAAGAGTATTACGGACATGTTACAACATTACCGTAATTCAACATTTCATTGTGACAAATTTCTTTTAACTTTTTGGGTTCTACACCATCAAAGTATTATATTTGGGTAATATTTGCGCCTTATGATACGAAATACCGGTATTTTCATTGTACTGGTAAGTTTTATACTTACCGGTAGTCCATTATTTACATTTTCTCAGACTTCAGTAATAGTCGATTCGTGTTTTTCCACTACATCACCGGGTCATCCCTTTCCGGGTTCAACGGATATTTATAACACAAGTTCTGCTGATGTTGCTGAATGGACCGGAAGTGCCTGGACAGGCCAATGGTCTCATGCAAACGTAACACTCGCCCCACCTTGTACGCCAACAGGAAACTGCAGGGCATTCTGGATTGGTGCCAGCTCGGGGTGGACTACCGTAGGAGAAGGTTTTGGACTTAGACTCAATAATCCCCTTGTAACCGGTGTAAGCTATTCATTTACTTTCACATATGTTAGTCACGGAACTGCCAGTACCGGTAGTTTTGCCCCAAATGTATATACCAATACAAGTGGTGCTTTAGGGGGGGCTAATTCACTTGGAGCATTACCTGCAGCCGGGACTGCATGGACTACAAATACGTTAACGTTTACAGCATCTGCTGCACAAAATGGTGATAATTGGATTATACTGCATACAGGCACTTCAACAGGGTCGGGAATGGTATTGTCACAATGTTGCTGTACGGTTGTCAACCCCAACTCAGTTACTGCAACAGCCACTCCATCCACTATCTGTGAGGGTGAATCAAGTACATTGAATGCTACTGCCGGATTAGCTGGATCAACTTATACATGGAGTACAGGAGCAACAGGATCTAGTACTACTGTTAGCCCTACAACCACAACAACTTATACAGTAACAGTTGATGACGGTGGACAGACTGCAAGTACATCTGTTACCGTAACGGTAAATCCTCTACCTACAGTTACTGCCACTGCGTCGCCATCAAGTATTTGCACAGGGAATAGTTCAACACTTACAGCCAGTGGTGCAAGCACATACAGCTGGAGCACAGGAGCAACAGGGTCTAGTATCTCAGTTAGTCCGGCTTCTACCACAACCTATACTGTTACAGGTACATCTGCTGCAGGATGTTCAAATACTGCATCAGTAACGGTAACTGTTTCCGCAGTTCCCAATGTCACAGCTACTGCTTCACCGGGAAGTATTTGCCCTGGTGGTAGTTCTACTCTCACTGCAGGAGGCGCCACGACCTACACATGGAGTACCGGTGCCACAGGATCACCTATCAGTGTCAGCCCCGGAACAACAACTACGTATACAGTTACAGGGTCATCAGGTCCTGGCTGCTCAAACACTGCTTCAGTTGATGTTATAGTAAATCCCGCCCCGACTATTACAGTTGCAGATCAAATCATTTGCGATGGCGAGACAGCCACATTAACTGCAAGTGGAGCTGCCATATACAGCTGGAGTACAGGAGGATCAAACAGTTCGATATCTGTTTCTCCGTCTAGTACAACAACATACACAGTAACAGGTACAAATGCTGTGGGATGTACCGGAACAACAAGTGCAACAGTTACCGTAAACCCATTGCCAAATATCGCCATCTCGGCAAACCCTGCATCTGTATGTCCAGGGAATAATTCAATATTAACAGCTAGTGGTGGCACAAATTACACGTGGAGTACATCGGGTACAGGTACGAGCATAACAGTAAATCCAACCAGTACTACAACATATAGTGTAACCGGCACAGATGCCAATGGCTGTTCAAACACAGCCGACATTAATGTTACAGTATTGCCCGGTCCTGTGGTAACAACAACAGGAGCCACCATTTGCGAAGGTGAAACAGCAAATATAACAGCATCCGGAGCGACGAATTATGTATGGGATAACAGTATGACCGGCTCAAGTATTAATGTTAGTCCGACATCAACAACAACATATACTGTTTCCGGTACTGACGGGAGCGGATGCACAGGAATTGCAACAGCAATTGTTACTGTAAATCCTCTGCCCACAATTACTTCTACTGATGATGAAATATGCGAAGGAGAGACTGCAACAATTTCAGCGGCAGGAGGAAATACATATAGTTGGAGCTCAGGCGGCACAAATGCAACAGAAAATGTTTCTCCAACCACAACCACAACATATTATGTAACCGGTACAGATGCAAACGGGTGTTCAAACACCTCATCCTCAGTGGTTACAGTAAATGATGCACCATTTATTGGTTCTACAAACACAACAGCCGATTATTGTGATTCAGGGAACGGCACAGCCTCTGTCTCCCCAACGGGCGGAACTACTCCATATTTATACAACTGGAGTACCAACCCGGCACAAACATCCAATCCGGCTATTGATCTTACAGCAGGAACATATACCGTTACAGTAACTGATGATAACGGGTGCTCTTCTACTGCTTCTGTAACGGTAAGTGCACAGGCTGGATTCACACTTAGTTCCAGCAGCGAAGCCGAACATTGTGAACAAATGGACGGAATAGCTCAGGTCATTGTTACCGGAGCAGTTAATCCGGTGAATTACTCTTGGTCTCACGACCCTGGGGTAACAACAGATATGGCAACCGGTCTAAGTTCTGGGGTCTACACCGTTACAGTTGATGACGGCCAATGTGTTAGGACTATTGATATAACAGTTGGTTCTATGGCGGGGCCGACAGCCGGATTCTTCATCAATCCAACTCAATTAACAATGGATGATCCTACCATTTCAGTTATTGACCAATCTGTAGGAGCTACAACATATTATTATGAAACCGGAGATGGGAATTCATACACATCACCAAGCTATCAACACAGCTATGGTATTGACGGCGAATATGTGGTAATGCAAATTGTATATGATGATTTTGGTTGTACCGATACCATGTATCAAACAGTAATTGTAAACGAAAGTTTTGCCATATATATTCCTAATGCTTTCAGCCCGAACGGAGATGGTCGAAACGATTACTGGCATCCTTCAGGTATTGGAATTGATCCAGATACATGGCATATGCGCATATACGATCGCTGGGGGCATACCGTATTTGTGACAACAGATATCAATAAAGCGTGGAATGGTAATTTTAATGGAGACGTAAACGAATGTTCACAGGGAGTATACAGCTACCACATCATTTTTAAAACCACAACAGGAAAAGATAAAGAGTATTTTGGCCGTGTAACTAAACTGCCTTAGCAGGTTTTCTTTCCGCAAGAATTCTCAATCCTTTTTGTAAGGACAATTCTCTTAATTTGGTCATAACAAAAAATGCTACCAGAGAAAAGAGGAATGTAAATGAATACCCAAAAGTTGAGACCCATGCTGCCATCATAATTGTTGAACCTTGTATAAGAAGATACCCTGCTACTGCAACACTTATGAATCCTAATAATGAAGACCATAAGTTAATTATGACTCTACCTATTCCACTGAAAAAATGACTCAGAATATTATTCATAGATGCAAGCACAATACCTAGTGCTAATGCAATAATTACCGATTTCACTCCAACGAACTCGTCCCCAAAAATAAATGTATAAACTGTTTCTGGCAGCAATACCAGAATTGCAACTGCCAGGGAAGTAAAAAACAAAATAAACACTACCAAGAATGCAGTTAATGAAGCAGCATCTTCCCTGCCCTTAAGATTTGATATTTTTGAGTACTGCACAGTAGCGATACTTTTGGGGAGCAACCACACCGCTTCACTTATCTGCACACCAACAGAGAGTATTCCTAAAGCTGCAAGACCTATAAATGCCTCGCTATAGTAAAATGTTAACCGGTATGTTAGCAGTGCAAAAACAGCAGCCAGCTGAACCCATACCCCGTAGCTAAATAGTGTTTTCAGAGATCTGCCTTGTGTAAACGCGCTTTTATGTGCTCTTTCTGTTGAATGTAAAACGAGCCATGAAACTACAAGAACTATTATGTATGCTAGTATAACAGCATAAAGATATGCTTCAATTTCTTTCATCGCCAAAAGAAAGCAGGTTGTGGCCATGCCGCCAAAAAGCAATATGGCCTGCAGAAGGGAGAATAAATTGTGCATTTTTATATTTTCCCTTGCAAGAAATACATTTAATATGTTCTGGACTAAAGATCCGATTACGCCGGCAATCAACACATATGCAACCAGTTCACGCGGAAAAGCATCTAGCAGGAATAATAATGCAACTGTTGCAGCTGATGTAAATAAGGCCCATACATTTGCCGTTTTTAAAAGCGGTTTTCCGGGATTTCTGGGAATCAGATACACCAATGCCGAGCCTCCCGCAAAGCCGGCAACAAGATTCGTAAGTGTCACTGCCAGAATAAACAAACTAATTTTTCCAATATTTTCCGCACCCAACTGCTGTCCTGCAATTACAATAACACCCAGATTAAGTAATGCTGCAAGAATTCTGACACCCGCTGTGCGAAGAATATTGATTATCATCCCCTTATAGTTTCAATTAAAGGTTGTTGCTTACCATATAGCGTTAGCAAATATAGCTAAATTATCCTCTGTCGTTTTCTTGATTTATTGTTGAAATAACAGCGTTTCAGTAAATATATTTTACTGAATCAACTGGATTATTGCATAAAGCTTTATCAAATCAAAGGAATTATTCCTGAAAATTCATAAGTTTGCGAATGAAAAACGCAAACGCTAATGTTAGGCATAATTGAAAAATATTTGAATATCATTCAATTCTTCATTAATATCAAAATAATGAAGAAAAAACTAAAGCGTTATCAACATCTATTAAAAGGCAAACTTATTGATATTGGTGCAGGTGAAGCTCCATACAAAAGCATTTTCACTGCGTGCAATTCATATACTACAACAAATACAAAAAGACATTACATACAGGAGGGATTAGCAGATGTAGAGAACTCAACCGATATATGGATAGAAGACGGCACTGCGATTCCTGTTGATAATGAATCGTTTGACTCCGTAATTTGCCTGCAGGTTTTATCGGTGATTAAAGATCCGGAAGCTTTTTTTAATGAAGTATACAGGATTCTACATAAGGAAGGTGTTTTTCTGCTTACTACAGATTTTCTTTATCCAAAATGGAGCAAAGAAGACGTTATGAGGCATACCGATACACATTTGCGTAATCTTGCCGAAAAAAGCGGTCTTGAAATTATTGCAATTGAGAGTTTCGGAGGCTTCTGGACAATGCTGCACAGCAATATTAATCGATATATCAGGAGTTATCCAAAAGAAATAAAAAAATCAAAAACCTACTTACAGGCTTTTTTCAGAGTTCTGTTTTTTCTGATATCATTAATAATATTGCCATTTTTTCAAATATATGGCTGGTTTATTTATCTTTTTGAAAAAAACAAAACAAATGAATTTCAGTATTCTATGAATACTATTTTGGTTGCAAAGAAGACCTCGTAAAAAGCGCTTTGAACTTTCTTTTCAATTGATATTTAAATGATTGAAATATAAATGTATGTTTCTTCTGGTCAATTACAGTATAATTCCCTGCTGAACAAATAGTATGAATCCCCCTGTTAAATGTTCTGCTATAACTTGGCTCAATTATTTGAGTTCTTTCTTCTTCAAATATGATTGAATCCAATTTTGAAATCTTATTAAACTCAATTCTCGAACCATAGTATTTTGCAGAATTTTGAGATGGCCTGATTAAATCACTTTCAACATAAAACAAACTGCCTGCCGGTCTTGCAGATCTGATATCTGTTTTAACCGGATTATTCTTATGAGGCTCATAAGGGCCCCAAATGTCTTTAGAATAATAAGCGTGCAATTCACTGTTTGAATTGTGCTTTCTTGTAAAAAAGAGCCACCATATATCATTGTATTGAAACAGGCTCGTGTCAATAGCATCAATTTTGAGGAGCTCCTTATAAAAGCTCAAGGATCCGTCCTTTTCAATCCTATATACACTAAGCTCTTTGTTTTCAGACGATTCTGGCATTAAATACCAGTTCCCTTCATGATTAAATATATAAGGAAATGATAAATGATGTGGTTTTTCAAGGACTTCTACAACCGGAGAAAACTCCTGAGTTGTTTTATTATAAAATGAGCTTGAAATTATCCCCTTTCTTGTCTTATAATTATAGTCCTCAAAAAAGAGTAATAACCTGGTTTCGTCAAAATCAATGGTAAAAGGATCAGCAAAATAGCGATATCTCTTCCCGGCTTCAAGCCAAGTAACATTAGCCAGATTTCCATTTTCATATATGCTCTCAATCTTTTCATCAGAAACACCTACAATCCATCTTTCCGTAAAAAACAATTCTTTATAATGAAATTTTAATTTGTTGAAAAACAATTTGCAAAGTAATCTGAATGTATTAAAATTCCCCTCAGTTTTCTTGATGGGAGCAGCAGACGTACTGGGTTCATCTTCAATATAACCGGCAACACCATTCTGAATATCTATACAAACCTGTAAAGGCCAGGATACCGTATTATAAAGCACGTTGTCAAAACTACCTTTCAGCGAGTGCTTCACCGTTTGAAAATATCCTTTTTTCAAAATAACACCGGCATCTATTCTGTTGGTTAATCGCTGAAGAATAGCACCATTGACAGGGTCGTTATAGAGTATCTCTTTATAAACCGAGCCGGTTCCCCTGTATTTTTGTTCATCATCATGATGAAATGACCATATGCCGTATCTGGCACTCTCTAATATATCTCCCCTGATTATATTGAAACCAAATCTTAAAACAAAATCCAGTTCTTTTGCCTTGATTTTCTCTATATCATCATTCTCAAAATATTGAGAATACCCATGATTATTAGTTTTACAGCTGATTGCCTCAATTTCCTGAATTTCTGCAGAAATATCAATTGCCCTTTTCGACTTTGGTCTTAGAATAAACCGATTGTATAGATTAAACAGCAGATACCTGTATTTGTATCGCAAAATTTTGCGAAAAAACGGCGTACGGGGTTCATCATTGTCATTAAGAATTACCAATGTAAGCTCTATTCCATGCTTTTGCAGAGATCTGATAATTTCATATTGCCAGTGTTGCAGGGAATACCCGTCGCACATAATGGCAAATTTTAAGTCAACCCCTTTGGTAATATGTTCTTTATCCGCCTTCAAAACTAATTCATATATATTAACTCAAACCTTGTTCATAGAGTTCATTAAATCGTTTCCTGATAGCACTTGCAGAAAACAGATTTACAGCACTTTTACTTATATCATCTGAACTAAATTCACTACACTGATCAAGCATTAAATCCATAGCTGAAACCAATTCTGATTCATTATTATCAGGTACCAGCATTCCATTGTTTTTATTAACAATCTCTGGTATAGCCCCCACTTCAGTGCTTACTACTGGTAGTCCACAACAAAGCGCTTCACAGATTACTACTGAAAGTGTTTCATAGTGCGAAGTTTGCAGGTAGAAGTCGCTTTTATGCATTAACTCTGCCACTTGATGTGCAGAAATCAAACCCGGAAATTCAATATAATCAAGCATGTTTTTTGATTTTGCATATGCTACTATCATATCAAAATCATCACCTGTACCGGCTAAAACACATTTAAAATCAGTTCGTTTTGAACGCAGCGCTGCCAATGCATCCAGCATCCCGGTTAAGTTTTTCGACTTATCCTCAAAGCAACTTACATGCAGAATCTGTTTCACTTCCCTGCCCGATGTATTGTTTTTCAACTTAAAAAGATCGGTATCAACAACATTGTACAGAATATGATATGGATTTCTATGCTTTAGACCTGCATTTAGCATTGCATCAGCCAGATACTGACTTACTGCCGACAATCCTTTCGACTTTCTGCATAGTCTTTTGGTTAGTCTTTTGCGCATCACACCTTTGTATGTATTATGCTCCGGCAGATAGCGCGACCAGTGCTCGGTAATTACATACGGGATACCAAATCTTAACTGAATAATGCGTGCAAAAACAGCCATACGAGTGAGTATCTGAACATTAATAAGATCAGGTTTTCCGAAGCGCTTCTTTATAATCCTGAAAGCCTTGTGCATACCGGTAAACATGCCAATCCACCGGGCTATTCTATTATTAGAGTAATAATGTACACCCACCTCCGTAAAACCATTACGGGATTGAACACTAATGCTTTTTTCTCTTCCTTTTGCAGCTTTAACATTATAAAACAATACAGTAACCGTGTACTCAGGCACCAGCATTTCTGCATAATTTTGCACAAAAAGTCCAAACATGGGATCTTCTTCAGTTGGATACCATGCCGGCAATAATAGTATGTGTTTCTTTGGTTTATTCACCATTGGCAAAGGTAAAAAAAAGCGATTAAGCCACTTGATAACGGGTAGAATACTTTTTTATTGAATTGATGAAGCGAAAATGGTTTATTGGGTATTGGTAATTTATCTAAACCTATTCCCAATCTTCAATTTCCAAACAAAAGGCATTATATTTGCGTATTCCAATTTAAAAAAACCATGAAAAACCTAATTTCTATTTCAGCAGTATTGGTAATTCTTATTACAATAGTCTCTTGTAAGTCTACATCCACAGTGCTAAAAATACAAGAACAATCAGATATTGAAGTTATTAAGAGTTTTGGTGAACCGGTAATGGACAGTACACTCGAATTTACAATTGATTCAGCATCATTAAACGACAATATTCTCTTTGTACAGATTATGTATACCGGCGAAGAAAGTGACATTTCATTTAAATTAAAATGGAATGGCATGTTACTGAAAACATATCCTCCAAAAGCAATAATCTATCTGGAGCCCGTAATAGGAGAAATCAAAGGAAAAAGTCCGGTTATTCACCAGCTCTATTTCGATATGAGCCCAATGCTTCCAATGGAAGGATATGATGAAGTGATTATTATGCTCAAAGACTACGATGGCGTATTATAAAAAAAGCAGCCCTTCAAAGCTGCTTAAATCTTTATTATCATAATTACTCACTAATCCATAGTGATTTCAAAAGAATCCAGAAATGAACTGACCATTTCTGCAGCAGGATACTCAGCTTCTTTTGCCATCATAATCTGAAATAACCGATTGTTTACAAGCGCCGTTTCATATACAATATACATATTGTCGGTTTGCCCGATAGCATAGGTTCTTAAAGCAGGATATCCATTAATCTGAATCTGGTTCTCTCTTTCGTATATCGGATCCATGTCTTCAAATGCGCCATCGCGTGCCGACATCAGAAGTGTATACGGGTCATCTTCATCAACAAATTCATCGGGATAATCTCCAAAAGCTACCATATATGCCTCCGCACGACTGATTTCATAGAGATAAGAATAGAGTTCAATATCACCAACTTCTGTTGCAACCATATCCATAGTTACCTCGGGTGTTCCCGGAAATTGTATATTAAAACCACCTTTTTCAGTTATATATACATCACCTTCAAAATCACCGGTCATATCGGCAACCTTCTCTGCAATAATATCTTCTTCATCTACTTCATCCTCAGCATCCTCACGATCATCATTGTCTGCAACTTCGCTATCGCTGCCAACTCCATTAGTAGATGAATTTCCGCATCCTGTCCAGGTGCTTACCCCAAAGGCAATAAAAAGGAGAAAAAATACCTTTAAATAATTCTTTTTCATTTCATTTAAATTTTTGGTTTTGTACAAATATAGACATTCTCAGAACAGGAAATAAGGAATATCTACATTTCAATAGGGGTAAAAATACTTTCACGTGTAATAGATACAGAGAAGCAAAAAAACTTCCTTTTTTCATATTGATTTGGTTTTACAATCCCTTCCTCCGGCGCCCGTGTTGTTTCAGCGGGTGCCTTTTTTATATCAAATAATTGAATACGCATAAAATTCCACAAACAAAATACTTACATTAGCAAAAAATATAGATCATGAGAAAACTTGTTTTGCTCCTCCCTGTTCTGTTTTTATTTGCATGCAATAACGGAAGTAAAAACACACAAATAGACAATGACATAGATCAGAGTCTCAGAGATGAGATTGCAGTACTGGATCAGCAAATTGTGGACGCACTTGCCAATAATGATGTGAGTAAAATCAAAAACATGATGGCCGATGAGCTGCTCGCAAAAAGCGGTGATAGCATAGAAATCATTTTAGAACAGGTTAGTTCATATGTTACAGATAATCAGTATGATATCATCAACCAGTTTCATACAACAGGAAACGACCTGGCCGAAAAAATAGTACTTAAATCAGGTGCCGATTCTACAAAAGACTATTCTCTGGTTTTTACCATAAATAATGAAGAGGCATTTGTCAGTTTGCTTAAGCTGAGTATTGGCTATAATGAGATTCTCGTTAGTACGGTTTATGGCAAGCAAAGCGATGGCTGGAAAATAAACATTATTCATTTCGGACTTTTTACTATTCATGGTAAAACAGCCAATGATTATTATGCATCAGCACAGCAAAAATATGAAGAAGGTTTCCTTATGGATGCTTTTATGGAAATGATGGTGTGTATGGATATTATATATCCCGCAGGCGAAATTTTTCTATATCACAATGAGCGCAAAATGAACAAGTTAATATTTCAGATCATGGATGATATTGAAGAGCAAATGTCCTTTCCATTGCCTATAAATGAAATTCAAGGAAAACCACAGATTGTGAGTGTTTACCCTCAAACCATTGATGAAGGCATTTTCCCGATGATTGATTATTATACGACAACCAGTATTGATGATACATTAAGCCTGATGACAGAAAACGATGCGATACATGCGGCTATGGAGAAATATATTCCGGGAATTACTCTGGATAAGAAATATGTGTTTTACAGAGCTTATAATGATATGCCTGATGGTGTTACCGATTTGCCATTTTACGGGTTAGTGCAGGAGGCTAAAGAAACAGAGGCTCCATAATTCTTGAAGTAATTTCCTCAACAGCTCGTTTACTCTATGAATTCGGCCCGGTTTTTTCATCTCTTTTCTAAAGAATACCTAAGATCATGCGCCTAAGACTAGTTTTTATAGTTATTATACTGTTTTTTGCAGCATCTGTTTACCCGCAAAAAAGATCTAATCCGCGTAATCTTGAAAAAGCAGTCGAAATACTTCTGAAAGAAACACCTGACAGCATAGCCGAGCTTGTAAAGTCAACAACCGACGATAGTTTATTTGCGCTTTGCTACCCAACCGGTAAACATTTTAAAAACATATATAGCTGGATTGGTTTTGACCGTAAAAAAGCCAGACTCAAAAGATATTTCAAGAGAAAAGACATTGATTATTACGACTATAGAAGTTCTGTGGTGCTTATTGCATATAAACACACCCTGCTCAATGGTTCTTTTGATGAGGGAAAAATACTGAAACCATATCAGGAAAAACAAACCTGGAAAGATTATCAGCATGAGAACCGCTTCACTCTTGATACATTATACGGAGTGTATATCCCATATGATCTTGAGGATTGTTTCCGTGTGCTTGATGAAATATTCAATGATTCCATTCAGGACGAACTCAAAATAATGAGAGAAAACGATTTTGCCGTACGTGCCCATTTCGGGCTGGGTATGTGGATGCGAAATAACTGGCAATTGTGGGGCGGATCGCGTCTTTCGGTATATTTTCAGGAATTGGGCGTCATTCATCCCGATAATATTTCGGGCATCATTCTGATCAGTTATCACCGACATATTTGCGGAAAAGAGATTAAGCTGGAAGAACAGATTAAAGACTATAAAACTGAATAAAACACCGTACTTTCCACTTTCCACTTTTTACTTTTCACTTTCCACTAAATTTCGTAAATTGCAGAAAATCCCATATTATGAAAAGCGGACAATGCATAAAATGCGGTGCCATGCAGGTATACACCACCAAATCGGGTGCACGCATTAAGATAGAAATAAACGGTGGTTGGCTGGCTGATACGAATATTGAAACATATATGTGCATGCAATGCGGATATATGGAAACATATTTCCCGATGAGTCCACCTGAGGTAAAAAATCGGAAGCATTGGGAACTGGCTCAAAAAACCCATGCTGAACAAATTGAAGGATTAAAAGATAACTGGAGAAAACTATAATATGAAAAAAATACTCTTTCTCGTAGTTCTAAGCATAAGTATATCTCTTAGCGCTCAGAACCTCACTACTACCGGGACATTTAGTAATGCCGGCTGTTATGAGTTTGAATGTAATTTCACTTTCATCGACATTGATGGAAACAATGAAACATTTTTTTATGCCTACCTAATGGATAGCCCCTACATGCCAATATACATGTTGAATGGAGATACATTATGGGAACTTACCGATCCTGAAGATAATCTAAGTCCCAACCCCGATATCATAGGTAAGAATTTCGAAATTACCTATCAATTAACAGACTGGACCGATGCCGGCGACAATACTATTGAAGTAAAATGGGTATTATGGATGATTGAGCTGGAATAAATCCTGCTCTCTGCATCAGTGCTTTTCATTTTTCTCCGCCTGATAAATGGCATTGGCATACTGGTTCATTTGCGCCACAATTTCTGAAAGTTCCTTATCCATTGCATCCGGAAAGAGTTCTTTTAATTGTTCTATTGCCCGCTCATGGGTTTGATGTACCAGATCGTAATCTCCCAAAGCATACCCTTCAAGCATAACTTTAATACTCTGATTCAGAATAGCAACAGCATACAAGCGTTTCATGTGATTCTCCACAATCAGCTGATACTTACCTGTTTCTTCTTCCCATTTCAGATATGCTTCCTGTTTTACTTCAATACGTTTTCCATTATCAGGCAGAGTATATGACAGAACCATAGTGATGGGTTCTTTTTCGATCTTTGCGGTAGGATGATCGAGCTTAAAATGAAGCAATGTAAATTTCTGGTAACCTGCATACAAATCACCGATTTCCACTTTGGCCACCGAATTATTATTACTCGCAATAGGATAACCGTAAAGTGATTGCAGTTTCACCATATCATTATAATAAACCTCAAGTGTGGCGTCATAGGCCACAGGAGAGATTACTGCCAAAAGCTGCTTTTCAAACAACTCATAAATATCCTTAGATTCACCCGCATGGTGCATTTGTGCTCCGCATTCCTCGCTTAATAATGATAATAGAGCTGAATTGTAATAGTCTCCTACTCCAACCGTAACCAGATCAATACCTTCAGATGTATATTCTCTTGACATCTCTACTACTTTTTTGGGTTCTTCGCTTCCATATCCATCGGTAAGCAGAATAAGAACATTGCTGCGTTCGCTGCTGTAATTAGCCTGTAATTCATCAAAGCCCATTACCAGTCCTTTATAAATATTTGTTCCGCCCCCGGGTTCAATCAAAGCAATTTTCTCTCTGAAAGTGCTGCCATTTCCAAATTTTTTCAGCCTCATATCCATGGTTGGCTCACTTTCAAAAGTTATCAGAGAAACCATATCCTCTCTGCTCAGTTTCTTACTGAATTTATCGATGGATTCTTTCAAGGCTTCTATTCGGTCGTATCCGGCCATAGAGCCACTGCGGTCTATTACAAACGCAAGGTTAACCGGCGGTCGTTCGTGCCCGGCAACATTACTTCCCACAGCAAATGCCACCTGAAGAACAGCTTCTTTCGAATTCGCATTTACAGTACCACTGCCCCACTCAGCATAGACCTCAACCAGATCTTCAGTAGGATCAGGCAATTGTTTTTCTATAAAATTCTCAAAAGATATCATGAAGTATTCATCTGGTTCGGGAATGAACTCTTCGGGATGTTCAAGCATAGGATCAGGCATATAAGTAAACTCTGCCTGTCCGTTTCCAATTCCACGCGAATGCATCAGGCTTATCACATCCAGATCCCGGCGAAATTCAAAGTGAATCATGTATTTATAGTCATTAGGAAGCAGAAAACTCACCATTCCATTATTATCGGTTTCGCCCATAAACACATACTGCCCGTGTATCTGATCCAGATATACATATTCGTTTGCCGCAGGACTGCCATCACTTCGCTTAATGGTTAAATCGTACATGGTTCTGGAAGATGAAGACTTTGTAGCATGAGTAATCTTCTGCCTCACAGTATCATTCTTAATTTCTTCAGTGATAACAGTTGGCTCATATCTCACTTTTAGAGTGTAAATCCCAACCCTGACTATATCACCGGTATTCGTGAGGTCTTTTGCTTCGCCGGCATCAATCGAATAGAAATCATCTATTGGAACAAGAAAGACCGCCGTACCCGAACGATTGGTCTTTGCCTTGAATATTTTCTTCTGCTTTAAACTTACCAAAGCTACGTCCACATCGGGCAAATATTTGTTGTCGGTATTTCGTACTTGCACATCTACCCGTGCATAACCTTCAATAAGTTTAGGGTTTGGGTTGGTTTGCATTTCTTCTTGCAGAGATATGTTTTTCCTGCCATCTATAATGGCCTGATGCTTTTTAATCTCTTCAACATTATAAGTTAAACCAAAACTCGCTCTTCCTGATGAACCTTCACCCACACTTACCTCTTCATAATTCAGCATTCCGGTAAGATTCACACTCCATTCTCCCGGAGGAACATCAAAACTTACATCTCCTGATGCATTTGTTTTCTTTGTAATGACCTCACCACTTTGCTTTTCCTGAAGCCAAACCTTAATACCATTAAGTGCTTTACCATGATTATCATGAACATTAATAGTTAATGTATATGATGACTGCGCCATTGCAGACATCAAACCCAATACCAATAAAATGGAAAAGATAATTTGCTTTCTCATATCCTGTTGTTTTTTAATAAGTGTTTTTTACTCCTGTAACTATATTTAAACGATTAGAAATTATCAATTATTATGTTATTATCTACATCTTGTTATTCAAATATTTACTATTTTTAAACAAAACTATTAGAATCATACAAATGGAAAAATCAAAAAAGTATTTATGGGTCCTCGTTTTAGCTGCACTAAGCGTTGTGGCATTATATTTAATATTTTCAGATGAGCCGAATGAAAATGAAGTCGATAATGAACAAGTCTCAGAAACATCAGATAATGAAGAAGAGAACGACTCCCCTTCAAAAACAAGAAAATCCTTAAATAAATCATCCGATGATATTATCCGTACCGACGGCTCAAATGTTTTATATATTGGTATTGACAATATAGTTTACATCTCTGTTCCCGAAATAGACAATAATGATCTTCGAGTAAGTATAAATCGTGGATCAATAAGTCCCTCCGACAGTGGAAAATATATTATAAGGGTCCTCAGCGAAGGGACAGTAACTGTGGAAGTGCTGGCTACCCTTGAAAACGGTACAGAAAAACTTGCTTCTAAAGATTTCATGGTAAAAGACTTACCGCTTCCCAATCTATACCTGGCAAACCAACATGGTGGCGTTTATAGCATAAATCAAATTGTATCGTCACCAGTTCTAACAGCAGAGTACGAAAACATCGATTATGATGTGATATACTCTGTAATTAAATACAAATTCACTTATAAAAACAATCTTGGAGAGAAAACATCAATTCAAGGCCATGGAAACAGATTAAACCCGCAAATAATATCCATAATACAAAGTTCCTCCCCCGGCTCTCAATTTTGGATAGAGAATGTAGAAGTCAGAGGTCCGACTGGCAATATCTTTGTTAATAATATTGAGATCCAGATACAGTAAAAGCATAAGTATTATTGATAGTATTTAAACTCTAAATATTGCTATGAGAATAATCTTATTCTCCTTTTTGACACTCTTCATTATTGCAATATCTTTTGCACAGGTAAACATGTCAGAACCATCTTGCAAAGTCAGAGTCATGCAAAAATGGGAACTACTTTCGCAGGAAGGCAAATTCGATGAAGCCATAATTGAACTTAACAGACATATAGACTCAACGGGAAATAAGTCGAAACATCAAAACTACTGGCATTTAGGTCAATTATATGCCTTTAATAATGATTATGATACTGCAGTGCAATACATGAAGAAGTCTACAAGTATTTTTGACCTGATGTTTGATAAGTACTGGCGACTCTATTACAAAGGAACTATTGCATTCCTACAAAGAGATAAAGAAAAATTACAGAAGTATTATTTGAAATTACTGCAACATAACTCGGCTTATTACGAGAGAAATACTAAAACGCTTGAATCACTGTACCTGAATTTTGATGAGCAGTATTTTGATGCTTATTTTTTCAAAAGCCATTAGATATTACTATGAAAATCATACCTCAAAGGGATTACTCACTTGCTTCGCTCGCTCGTTATACCTTGAGGGGGAGGTTCAACCGACTGATACTTTTTCGCAAGCTTATTGCTATTTTAAGCACGTTGACACGAAATACTCGTTCACATTTCTCAATCGTAACCTTAATTCGGGATTACTCGCTTGCTTCGCTCGCTCGTTATCCCTTGAGGGGGAGGTTCAACCGACTGATATATTTGCGCAATGCGCAAATATATTTGTTTTCCACCCTGTTCGCTCTATCAATCAAGCTTGATCACGAACAGGGTGGAAAACAAAAAACCACGCTTTCGCGTGGTTTTTATCAGTCGGTTGCGGAGAAAGAGGGATTCGAACCCCCGGACCCGTGAAGGTCAACGGTTTTCAAGACCGCCGCATTCGACCACTCTGCCATTTCTCCGCTGCAAAAGTACAAAACATTTTTAATTTGCAAATCCTTATTGTAAATTTTATCGCAATTTGGCTTCTGACTCCCCTTAGACCAGCACAAGCTTATAGACTGTTTGAAAAAATGGCCTGATCAATACATCAGTAAATCAACTCATCAGCATATTAAAATTACTTATATTTGCCCAAAATCAAGAATATACAAACAAAAAAAGGAGATATCATTATGTCAGAAAAATTGAATTCTGCTCAGTTAATGGAGCTTGAAGACAAGCACGGTGCACATAATTATCATCCGCTGCCGGTAGTACTCGAGCGCGGAGAAGGTGCCTACGTATGGGATGTTGAAGGAAAAAAGTATTTTGATTTTCTTTCTGCCTATTCAGCAGTTAATCAGGGTCACTGCCACCCACGTATTGTTGGAGCTATGGTTGACCAGGCCCGTAAACTTACTCTTACATCACGTGCTTTCTATAACGATTCACTGGGTGTATTTGAAAAATATGCCACTGAATTTTTCGGTTTCGACAAGGTTTTACCAATGAACACCGGAGCAGAAGCTGTTGAAACAGCCATAAAGCTCACCCGTAAATGGGGATACCAGAAGAAAGGCATTGCTGAAAATCAGGCCAAGATCATCGTTTGTGACGAGAACTTCCACGGACGTACAACCACCATCGTTAGCTTCTCATCAGATCCTGATGCGTATGCCGAGTATGGTCCGTTTACCCCGGGTTTCCAGCGTATTCCTTACAATAATATTCCGGCACTGGAAGAAGCATTGGCCGATCCTAACGTAGCCGGATTCCTGGTAGAACCTATCCAGGGTGAAGCCGGTGTTATGGTTCCGGACGAAGGTTATCTGAAAAAAGCATACGATCTGTGTAAGTCTAAAAACGTTCTTTTCATTGCCGACGAAGTTCAAACCGGTATTGCACGTACAGGTAAACTTCTTGCTGTTGATCACGAAGAAGTAAAACCAGACATTCTTATCCTTGGAAAAGCACTCGGTGGAGGTGTATTCCCCGTTTCTGCAGTTTTGGCCAACGACGATATTATGCTTACCATTAAGCCCGGACAGCACGGATCTACTTTTGGCGGAAACCCCATTGCAGCCCGCGTTGCAATCGCTGCTCTCGATGTAGTAAAAGACGAAAACCTTTGTGAAAGAGCCGAGCATCTTGGTAAAATCTTCCGTGATGCTATGGAAGCTATCGACAGCCCCATGATTGAAAAAGTTCGTGGTAAAGGTCTTCTCAATGCTGTTATCATTAAGCCTACCAATGGAAAAGAAGCGTGGGATGTTTGTGTAAAAATGGCTGAAAACGGACTTATTGCAAAACCTACACACCAGCATATCATTCGTTTTGCTCCTCCATTGATCATCACTGAAGGTCAATTGCAGGATGCCATTGAAATTATCAAAGAATCAATTCTTTCTTTTCAGTAGGAATTAGATAAATACTATTCAGATGCGTATCTTCATTTTGGAGATGCGCATTTTTTATTTCCCAAACTACCCAATATTCTATGTAAACAATTCCTTTACAGAGCTTTTATTCAAATAATACAAGACCACAATTGCCGGTGATGCATTAGACAATGCGCCAAATAACATAAAAACACCAAAGATTACCGGTAATCCTTCCATTTCAGGAACCTTATTCATTTCATCAAATGGAAAAAGAGTCATCATAAAAACTGAAAAGCCAAGGACTATAATAAAAGACAAAACTGCAGTAAACATCGCAAATATTCTGGAGATTTCTTTTCTGTTCTTCAACATCAGACTTGCAATAATACTCAAAACACCAGACACAAAAAACACCAGGCAAATCAGCGCAAAATTGTCCAGAATAAAATCAAGAAACTCAATCCCCTGTGAGGGTAGATCTCTTATTATCACGATATTGATAAGTAAGCCAAGTGTATTACTGAATGCCAGGATTATGCCCATAACAAGCATAATCATTCTTACAGTTTTAATTTCTTTTTCCATTGCCATAATAAATAAATGAGTACTACTATTTACATTCCAAAGATATGAATTGCGGTGCATAAAAAAAAACAAACGTTTTATTTATTACTTTTGCACACGTAAAGCAGAGGCGATGAAACGGAAACTGAATACTATTGAAGAGGTACTCCCCGATCTGAAAGCAGGGAAAGTGATTATTGTGGTAGATGATGAGGATCGTGAAAACGAGGGCGATTTTGTAACTGCTGCCGAAACCATTACACCGGATACGGTAAATTTTATGGCACGTTACGGCCGTGGACTCATTTGTGCCCCGCTCACAACAAGAAGAGCACAGGAACTTGATCTGGAGCTTATGGTGCAAGATAATACATCACTGCATGAAACGCCTTTTACCGTCTCTATCGACCTTCTTCGTGATGGCTGTACAACCGGAATCTCAGCTTCCGACCGTGCCAAGACTATTAAGGCCATGTCTGATGATAATTACAAACCAGCTGATTTTGGTCGACCCGGTCATATTTTCCCATTGCGCGCCCGTGACGGAGGTGTTCTGGAACGTGCAGGTCACACAGAAGCATGTGTTGATATGTGTAAAATTGCAGGCATGAAACCTGTTGCAGCCCTGGTTGAAATTATGAATGAGGATGGGACTATGGCTCGTCTACCTCAGCTTTTTGAGATTGCCGATAAATTTGACCTCAAGATAACCTCTGTTAAAGCATTAATTGAATATCGTTTACAAACTGAAACTTTAATCAAAAAAGAAGAAGTTGTGACCATGCCTACTGAGTTTGGAGATTTTCAATTGCATGCATTTACACAATTAACCAATAACCTTGTTCACCTTGCATTGGTTAAAGGTGATCTTACAGGTAACGAACCTGTTCTGGTACGCGTTCATTCAAGTTGTGTTACCGGCGATATTTTCGGATCGCATCGTTGCGATTGTGGCCCGCAGTTGCACAGATCTATGCAAATGGTGGAAAATGAAGGACGTGGTGTGGTTTTGTATATGAATCAGGAAGGTCGTGGTATTGGATTGCTTAATAAACTAAAGACATATCACCTTCAGGAAAACGGACGCGACACCGTTGAAGCAAATATTGAACTGGGGTTTAAAGACGATGAGCGCGACTATGGTGTAGGAGCACAAATTCTTCGTGCACTTGGCATTACAAAAATGCAGCTTATTACAAATAATCCTGTTAAACGTGTGGGTCTAACCGGCTATGGAATTGAAGTAGTTGAAACTGTTCCACTGATAATTGAACCAAATCCACATAACCAGTTTTATTTGGAAACCAAGCGCCTTAAAATGGGTCACCAGATGGACTTTGGGAAGACGGAGGAGGAATAATTGATCTACCGCAGATTCGGCTGATAAATAGTAATTTTATTTTGCCAACGACTTCATGACAACTCGTACCTCGTTGACGATGGAGTGATGGCATACAAAAAACGGAACATCTTACGACATTCCGTTTTCGTATGTATATAAGTTTCAGGTTACTTAGCCGGCGCATTTTCAAGGACTTTCACTGTAAAATCCCAGAATTTCTTAACGGTTTCAATATTCACTTTCTCATCCGGGCTATGCGGATAACGAATAGTAGGGCCAAATGAAATCATATCCCAGTTTGGATATACTGCACCAAGAAGTCCACATTCGAGTCCTGCATGAATGGCTTTGATCTCTGGAATTACACCATACATACTTTGATATGTTTCGCGACAAGATTTCAGAATTGCACTTTCAGGATTTGGTTTCCATCCCGGATACTCACCATCGAGCACAACATTAGCACCAGCCAATTCAAATGCACTCTTAATGGCCTCACCAACAGCATACTTTGCAGAATCTACAGAGCTACGCATCAAACAATTAACGATCAACTCGCCGTTGTCAGTCTTCATAATGGCCAAATTACTTGATGTTTCAACCAATCCTTCCATTTCATTACTCATACGAAGAACTCCGTTAGGACATGTATAAACTGAACGTGAGAAATTAAGCATCGTTTGAGGCTCAATTACATTAGCCGGCATATCGGTTTCCTTAGCAATGAAGCTCAGATCAGGCTCGGTTGCAGCGAGCTCGCTTTTAAATGTTTTTTCATACTCAGCAATACACTCCATGAATTTTACTTTATTCTCAGCAGGGATAGTTACAACAGCAAAAGCTTCACGAGGAATTGCATTTCTGAGGCTTCCGCCATTAAGACTGGCCACCATAAGACCGTGCTTATCCATAGCATGTTTTATATAGCGATTCATCAGTTTATTTGCATTGCCGCGTCCCAAAGGAATATCCATACCTGAGTGTCCGCCTTTCAGTCCTGTAAGCTCCAGACTAAATGCAATATGTCCCGCAGGAACTTCAACTGTGTTGTACTTCAGTGATACATTGGCATCCATTCCACCGGCACAACCAATATACATTTCGCCTTCGTCTTCGCTATCCATATTTACTAGAATGTCACCTTTGAGAATTCCCGCTTCGAGTCCGAAAGCACCTGTCATTCCGGTTTCTTCGTCGATGGTAAAAAGTGCTTCAACCAAACCGTGTTTCAGGTCTTTACTGGCTAGCACAGCCATTGCAGCAGCAACACCCATTCCATTATCAGCACCAAGTGTAGTACCATCGGCAGTAACCCACTCACCATCTATAATAGCATCGATAGGATCTTTGGTAAAATCGAAATCTTTATCGCTGTTTTTCTGCGGAACCATATCGAGGTGGCCCTGCAGAACCATACCTTTTCTATTCTCCATACCCGGAGTGGCCGGCTTACGAATAATCACGTTTCCAACTTTATCCACAATGGTTTCGAGTCCTAAGGACTCGCCAAAGTTCTTCATATATTCAATAACAGCGCCTTCGTGTTTTGACGGGCGCGGAATCTGGGTCAACTCATAGAAATAATTCCACAATGCCTTCGGTTCCAGGTTTTTAATGTCAGTACTCATGTTTTTACTTTAGTTTTTAGTTTTTTCAAAGGTAATAATTTTGGCTGGAAAATGAAGCTGAATTTACTGAAATAAAGAAAAGGCAGCCTGGGGAGGACTGCCTTTGATTCTTGGGGGTTTGTTTTGTAGGTTTAATTGTATTAAATAAAGCGGTTCAAGTTTTTGTATCGAGTGGAATACTTCTTCCTTTCCGCTTCTGTAATAATATTAATGTATAGAATATTCTTGAATTTGCATTCGGGGTTTATTTCTGTCTGTTTTATTTGCTCACTTTTACTATCTTACTCAAATATGAATCCGTTTCATTATATATCTGAATAAAATACACACCTTCAGATAAATCACTCATATCCAACTCAATACGATTTAGTCCTGAAGGAATTATTTCTGCAGCAACAATTTTTCCCAGATAATCGGAAATCAGGATATTATATCCTGACACATTCTCACTATTGATATTCACAAAAAATGAAGAATTGAAAGGATTGGGAAACACATCGCAGTTAATGGAATTATTCACACTACAGTTTGCAACAGAAACCGGTGAATATGAATATTTCCCATTGAAATCGGTTTGCTTAATGCGATAATATGCTGGAATTGATGAAAGTTGAGGGTTAAGATCACGAAAAGAATAGAATTGAGTAGTATTACTGTTACCTGCTCCATCAATTCTTGCAATGGCAGTAAAATCAGTTCCATTGTAGCTTCTTTCGACTGTAAAATAATCATTATTGGTTTCAGAAGATGTACTCCAAATCAGTTCAGCGTTTCCTTCAGTACAAACAACATAAAAACTATTGAGTTCAATTGGCAGCAATAAAGGGGTTTCGCATTCCATGTTGAAGGTTGGATTATCAGAATACACTGTTAATGAAGGCTGTGACAAAGTGTTGGTAATTGATCCTATATTAAATGAAAATCCAAAAGCAGCCTGATATGATTGCAATGTTGGAATGGCCAAATTGGTTTGTGTACCACCAGATCCTGTTGTACAGCAATGATATCCGTTATCTTCGTCTATTTTCAAAAAATACTGATTGGTTCCGCTGTTATTGGTAAGACCTGTTACAACCACACCGCCGGTACTCGGACGTGCAATAGCATATCCTTCATCATCCCATGTACCTGTGCCAACTACATTTCCCCATTGCATGTCTCCACTGGAGTTAATTTTGATGGTGTATACTTCGTCACCACCACCACCTAAGCTGCTGGTAATTCCTGTCATATAATAGCTTGTTCCGTCATATGTGGCATCATAGCATTGCTCTCCATTCGCTCCACCATATGCTCTTGCCCATTGCACGCCACCTGCTTCTGTAACACGCATGGCATAAAAGTCTGAGCTTCCGGCTCCACCTGTACCCAAAATACCAAATACAGTATAATCGCCAACTCCATTCTCAACAACAGAATAGAGATAATCTGATGAGCCACTTCCCCATTGTCTGTCCCAAACAGCAGTTGATAAATTTGAAGGATCAAGTTTTACCATCTCAAACTGATTATTGCTACCCGATTCATTATGTGTACCAACAACCAGATAATACCCATCTGAAGTTTCAATTGCATCTTCAAACTCCTGTGTTTGTGGAAAATATTTATCATCGTAAATTGTGCCATCAGGATTTAATATCCAAATTGCACCATCACCATTATTCTGCCCGGCAATAAGGAATCCATTGGCCGGAGTTGCTGATGAGCTTAGTTCAACAATTGAATTCCCTTCCTGATCATCACCAAAGTTTTCTACTATTATTGATGACCAAACTTCTGCACCTGATGTATCAACCTTAATAACAAGCAAGTCACGCCAATCGGTGTATCCGACCATTACATATCCAGATCCGTCGGCACATTCTACAATATCGTTTACATTATCGGTATTGGCTGTTCCAATTCTTTTAGTCCATCGTGGATTGCCTTCAATATCCGTTTTAATTACCGTGAAATCACGACCACCATTCGTAGGTGCATCGCTGCTGTAGGAAGCCATTACATAGCTGTCGCTGCTGGCTTCATGAATTACACTTCTGCCCCAATACGTATTTGTGCCTTCAATAACAATGGCAAATACATGTGGTAATTCTGCTATGGTACGGCCTGTTCCAGGATTGATCACAGATGGAGTTTGCGTTCCTCCTACACCATCCATAACAATAGACAGACCACTTGCATCTACCTGATCGCCTAGTGTTGCCGCGACATCAATATCATAAGTGAGCCAAAAATAATTAGTACCGGTAGTCAATTGCTGGGTTCCTGTAATATTAATATCGACACCTGTTGTAGCAGGGTTTGCTGAACCAAATATATTGGATGTCAGGAAATTAGGGTCAGTTCCTGTATAATAAATATTAACAGTTCCGGTTGGAATATCAGCTAATGGAGCTGTTGAACCATCAGTTCTGACCACAAACTGAGTTACGTTAAATGGAGTTGAAGACCCGCTGGTAACAATTTCGATTCCAATAATTTGCTGATCAACCATACCCAATGAGACATCTGAAGTAACTGCTTGCGTAGTTGTACTCGAAACAAATGCCATTGGAGCTAAGCTCCCTACAATAATGGTATAGTCTTCATATGATCCATACGACCCTGTGTAGCAAGGATCTCCTCCAGCGTCATTATCAGTTCCACCAATTCTCATCCGATGAGCTCCTACATTAGTACCAACTGTAAAAGAAGCATTCAGTGTAGTTGGATTTGAACTTGTTGATAACCCATAATATACCTGTTCACCGGAATCATTAAAATCACCATCATCATTATAATCAATCCATATTTTTGTACCATACGTCCACCCTGTTGAATACGTTATATCCACATTGGCAGTAGCTCCAGGTGCAATCTGATTGCTCATTGCTGTGTAATCACCGTAATGATTGGGTTCATCACCTGTTGAATTATCAATTGTTCCGAAAACTACTCTTGTTATACCGGTTCCATCAACACTGGTAGGAGCAGGAGTGCAATAAGAAACATTTATGATCTCTCTGTTGCCGGCAGGAGCTGTAGTTGATGGAATTTGATTTCCCACCCCACCACTCATTTGTATAACATTACATGTAGCATCGACAAGATTTCCCAATGTTGCACCAGCATCGATATCGAAAGCAATCCAGAAATAATTGGTCCCGGCATTTAATGTCTGTGTTCCGGCAATATCAATATTTGCACCGGCGGCTGCTGGGTTTGCAAAACCAAATTCGTTGGTCGCTGCAAAGGTTGAGCTTGTTCCAGTGTAATATATATGTACACCACCTGAAGAAATATCATTTAGCGGGTCATCGGATCCATTTGTTCTGATTCGGAATCCCGTAACATCAAAAGGAGACGCAGTACCTGATGTAACAACTTCTATTCGAGCTATTTCTGCATCGCTCGTAACTTTTACAACATCACTTGTATTGGGTTGAGATGCTGTGCAAGAAACAAATGACATAGCTACCGGGGCAGTTACAGTTAGTGTATAATCTTCAAAACTTGCCCATGTACCAACATAGCAAGGAATTCCTGCGCCACTGGAATACCAGCCGCCAATTCTCATTCGATGAGCACCAAGCGTCGCTCCGGCAGGCACAGTAAATGGCACAGCTGTTAGCGTCCCTGTTGATACAGCCTGATTTGTTACAACCTGTTCTCCTGCATCATAGAAATCTCCATCGTTATTCCAGTCGACCCATATATATGTATAATACGTGTATCCTGTTGTGTATCGAACCTGAACATTTGCTGTCGCACCCTGGGCTACTGAATTTGACATTGCAGAGTAGTTGCCGTAATGGCCAGCTTCATCACCTGTTACATTATCAATGGTTCCAAATACCACTCTAGTTATTCCTGATCCATCAACACTGCTTGGGGCAGGAGTACAATACTGAGCAAGTAAGTTCTTGTGTGGTAGTAAACCAAATAAGAGAAACAAAATGAAAAGCAGTATAATTCTGGAACTCATTTTAACACTATTACTCCTGCATTTGTACATACTCTCTTTCATACTCAACTTGTTTTATGTCAACTTCAACCAAATAACTTTCAATAGAAAACCACATTCTCAAAAACACCATCTGTAATAACTTCGTTTTTTGCTTTTGTGTGATTTTCAGATATTGGTACTTCAACATAATAGGATACCAATGAACTGAAAGATCCATTCTCAAAAGATTCTGATACTTGATCAGAGTCCTGAGAAGATGAAAATCCAAAAGACATTAAAACAAGCACAAGTGCTGGTAGTAAGAATTTCAACGACACTACATTCTTCATAAATGGTTGTTGCTAACTTTGTTTAAGCAAATGTACATTCACGTAAATGCAATTTCCAAGAAAAAGGGGTGGACAATGGGTGGACAAAATTATATAAAAGAATTTAAATAATTATTATTCAGAATTTTACATATTTTGAAAATAATCAATAAAAGAATCTTCCGAATCTATTTTCAACTTCTTCCTAAGTCTGTATCTCGACTTTTTTACTCCGTCGATACTAATATTCATAAGACTTGCTATCTCTTTATTAGTAAGCTCCATAACAATATAAGATGCAACTTTTCTTTCTGTTTTGCTCAAGTCGGGGTGTTTCTGATCAAGCCTGAAAAGAAAATGAGAATGTAATTCATCAATTCTTTTATTTAACTCATTGATATCATTACTTATATATAAATTTTCGCGGATTTTCTTTGTAATTTCACGTAAACGCTGATGGTCGTCTTCTGTACCTTCGATTTTATCAATTTCCTGATAGAGCACATCAAGAAAATCGTTTTTCTCAACAACCCTTAAGGCTATATTCTCCAGCTCTTTTCCTTTATATTTAATTTCGGCTGTCATGCTTTTTTTATCTGCCTGAAGCAGTTCATTCTTTAATTCGGTATTTTTAAGTGAGAAGCGCATATTGCGAATAACCAGAAAACCCAGCACAGAAATAATAAGTATTCCGGCAATAAGGATAAACTGCATTAATCTGCGAATTCGACTCTGTTGCTCAATGATTTTCATCTCAGCTTCATACAATTGAAGTGACTTCTCTTTCTGATCCAGTTTGTATTGTATTTGCTGTATTTGCACAGTGCGCTCCAGTGCGTTAGCATTCATATCATTTTTCAGATCTGTATACAATCGAAAATATTTCAACTCATTTGCGGCATCATTAATAGCTGCATAGGCATCGCTTAAATTGGCATACACATTTTGCAAGTATGCATTGTCATTATTTCGGATAAATACATCAATGGTTTGAATGAACAGGTTAATTGCCTCGGTATATTTTTCCTGTTTCATTTTCAAATAAGCAATATTACTCATGCATAAAGCAATACCTCTTTCATAGTCAAGTTGACTAAATAAATGAAGAGCCTTTTCGTATTGTTCAAACGATTCTACAAGTTTGTTTTCCTTTGAATATATAGCACCAATATTATTATAAACGCCCGCCCGCATAATTGTATCAGCAGTTAATTGAGTGTATTCTAGTACCTCTTCAAAATATTTCATGGCACTATCATTTTGCTCAATATACCCGAATGAAATTCCCATAAGCATATTGCTATGCATTTTTACAGGATCATCATAAGGTCTCACATAAACAATCTTTTGAACCTGACGTGTATACTCAATTGCAAGATCCATATTTCCATATGCTATATGTAACTCGACAATACTGAGTACTGTTTCTAATACCTGATCTCGGTTTCCTGCCTTTTCAAATAACCGTATTGCTTTGGAGTAATATTCAATAGCTTTATCAAAATTATTGATACCGCTATAATCGTCTGCAAGCTCTAAACAAATGTAACCGGCGTTTTCGAAATCATTAATCTGAGTATAATATTGAAGCAGTTGATTCTCTTTTTCTATTTCAGTTAAAAAAACCGTTTCAAGGCTATCATCTTTGCTAATCCTCAAAGAATCATCAACAGAAAAAACCAACAAAGAATTCAGTAGTATTATAAAAACAAGTAAAGCTCTGCGAATAAAATACATTGCTACAACTAGTCAAAAACCTCTATAACCTCTATATCAAAGATTAATGTGGCATATGGAGGAATAGGTGAATTAATATCTGATTGTCCAAATCCAATATCACTCGGAATAATTACACGGGCTTTACCACCTTTACTCATAAGGCGCAGCGCTTCGTCGAAACCATCAATCACATCCCCGCTACCTATTTCAACCTGAAGAGGCTCAAGTCCATCACTGGTATCAAATACAGTTCCATCGACAAAAGTCCCGGTATAGTGACAAATTACTTTTTTCCCCTCCGTGATCGGAATTCCATTTCCATTCTGAATTGGTATAAAAATTAATCCACTCTCCAACGGTTGCTGTGTGATATTATTGATTTTCAGATACTCATCAAGGTCTTCCAGCTCCTTCACCCTGAGTTCTTCCAGTTGTACCCTGGTCTGCTGATCAAGAAACTCCCGCTCCATCTCAAAATCTTCTCTGGATTTACTGTCAATAACCCGCATATTTACATACATCATGCTATCGGATCCGAAATCGGGCACACGTGCTGCACCTATAGTCATCATAAAAAATGTGTCGATACGCACAATAAATGAGGCACTGTCACCAACAGAAAGCATTGCAATCCCCTCCATAATATCGCCACGAAAATCGGGCTTAATAATCGGAACCCAAACAGGAAGAACCTCATCTTTACTGTCGAAAAACACAGAGTCATTCATGGTAACATACTGAATATTAACTTTCAGAAAATCACCTTCACTTGGTTTTTCGGTGTCGCTGTCTTCAACAATCTTATAATATAATCCATTATCACTGTACTCATAACCAGGGTAAGGACCTGAGTTACAGGATAACAAGAATAAGACGGCTATCATCATCAACGATGTACCTACCCAATTTAACTGGATTGTTTTTATCATGGTATTTTCTTAATAGATTTCCGGTGAATAATCACGTACTTCCAAAACATGAACGTCATAAATAAGCACTGCCCTTGTTGGAATTTGCTCAGAATCTCCCAACCATCCAAATGCGAGATGAGATGGAAGAATAAATTTTGCATGGTCGCCCTCACGCAACAACTGTAATCCCTCCTCAAGACCACTTTCAACATCAGCATGACCAATCCATACTTCTTTAGGACCTTGTTTATCAGAATCGTAGCACACCGCACCGTTTAACAGATTCACTTTAAACTCAAAACGTACAACAAGTTTATTTTCAACCATACGACCTGTACCATTCTCATAGATAAGATAGCGAAGACCTGTACCGGTCTTTATCATATCCCATCCCATGCGTTCGGCATAATCATCAATTTGATCACTTTCACTAACCGTGTAGTACTGGTTTGCATCCTCCATTTCATCCATATAATTATCAGGATTAATATCGGGTTGATCCTTCTGCTTGTTTTTGTCAGAGCCACAGGAGGCCAAAAATAGTATAGCAAGAATTAAAACCGGCAATCTCATAATTCAATCTCGTTTAGAGCTTGTTTAAATCTTAAAATGGCATCTTCAATGCTTCCATAAAAATATGCACCAGATGCATTTTTATGTCCGCCGCCATCATAATAGTTTACAGCAATCTGATTAACATTTACGTCCCCTTCAGAACGAAAACTGATCTTAATATATTGCGCACGCTCTATAAACAATGCACTGATTTTTATACCCTTAATAGTAAGACCATAGTTTACGATTCCTTCAGTATCCCCTTCCTGATCATTGAACTTCTTCAAATCATCTTTAGTTAGATACATTACAACAGTTTCCTTGTCGTGTAATACCTCCATCCGGTTTATCAAACTATGACCTAACATACGAATGCGACTCTCGGAAAAAGTATTATATACTTTCTGATTGATCTCGAGAACATCAATACCCAAATCAATTAAATCTGCAGTGATGCGGAAAGTACCTGCAGTGATATTTCCATGAAAATAATTTCCGGTGTCAGTAACAATGCCTGTATATAAACAATCAGCAATATCTTTGTCTAACAACGACTTATCAAATTCTGAAATAAATTCATATACCAACTCGCATGTTGAAGAAACATCAGTTCTGGCAAATTGAAGCTTAAAAACCTCATCCGGACCCACATGGTGATCAAATAAAATTTTCGGTGCATCAGAAGCTAAAAGAAACTCGTCAAGACCTTCCACTCTACGCACCTTATTTAAATCCATAAAAAGAAGAATATCAGCCTCCTCGATACAATCGACAGCTTTGTCCCGTTGCTCATCGCCAATAATTATCTTGTCGGCATCTTTAAGCCAGGCATAATAATCGGGATAAATATTTGGTACAAGTACTTCTGCTTCATGTCCAAGTTTTTTTAACAGTAATTTCATCGCCAGGGCAGAACCCATAGCATCGCCATCAGGATTGGTGTGGGAAATAACACAAAACGATTTTTTATCGCTCGTGAATAAATCCCATATCTGGTTTTTGTCTGAGTTGTTCAAAATTTTGTACTTTTATAATTCGATCTGCAAAAATAATAAAAGCAAAACACTTGTTTCATATAAACCACCTTTAATATGGCTGGAAAAATAACTTTCACAATGATAAAACCCAATGCCGTTAAAAACGGACATTGCGGTTCAATTCTGCATATGATCAATGCTGCTGGGTTTTGTTATAAGGGTCTCAAAATGATAAAAATGACTCCTGGTTTGGCTAAAAAATTCTATGCTGTTCACAAAGACAGGCCATTTTTCAACGATTTAGTAGATTATATGTGCACCAGCCCAGTGGTTGTGGCTGCTATCAGTGGAGATAATGCTGTTGAAAGTTTTAGAAACCTCATTGGAGCCACTGATCCCAAAACAGCAGCTCCTGACACCATCCGTGGAAAATACGGTGAGTCTATTCAGATGAATGCCATTCACGGGTCAGACAGCGATGAAAATGCAGCCAAAGAAATTGCACTGATTTTTAAAGACGAGGAATTGTTCTAACGGCTTTTATATTCAATAAAAGTCTTGTCTTTATAAAACATCACGATTTTATCAAGTTCTTTCGAATTTCCGTAAGAAATTTGTTCTTCTGAACGAACTACAGAGGGTTCAGGATCTTGATTTCTATCATAAAACTCTTCATTATCAGTTAATTGACTCATATTTGACTCTGATTCCTTTTGTACACTTTCTTCCATCTCCTGAAACAAATCTTTAACAACTGTTTTCTTTTCTTCCGGCTCCTGATTCACATAATCACCCCTTATCATTGCCCCTTTATCAAATAGTAACCAGTCAGGACTAAGCTCAGGGTAATGCTCAAGAAGCTTTGTGATAAATGACAAACTCGGATTATTCCGCCCACTTAATAAATGCGATATACCAGATCGCTGTACATCTATTTCATCTGCCAGATCTGCTGCAGATAAGTTGTATGAATCCATAAATAGTTTTAAACGATCAATCATTTTTTGTTTACAAAAGTAACAAATAATCCGTTTACTGCTGTAACTTTGTAAACATTACATTTGTAACTCATACTATACTGCTGTGCATACTCAACCATTTCAGTATGAAAAATTACCATATATCTGTATATTAGTATCTTATAAGTATCGTAGTAATATTTCAGCAGTTGATTTGAAATCCATACATATTACCTAGAATACACTTTATATAAACATTATATCTATCTGAATATATGTTTCATAAATAATATTTCTAGTTGATATCTCTAAGTTTTTATAGAGATAACATAATTCACATAATATAATGCTAGTAATTTACATATGTAACCAATATTTTCATTATTCTATCGATTTACAACTGTAATCACAACTGTAAATTATTGGATTAATCTCAATAGTCGATAAATTTTGCGTTGAACTGAACTGATTGGCGGTTAATGGAAAATATTAGAATCTCAGTGAGATAAAATTTACCGAGAAGTTCTGATTCTGGCTCCCCTACTCTAAAATATCTCATAATGCAAATTATGAGTTCATAGTTAGATCATGTTTTTCACAACAAACTAAAGTATTTCCAAATCTAATATCAGAGCCGTGTACACTAGAATTCGTTAAGTGCTTCCCCGATACCTTTATGTACTTCGTACCAGTAATCTATAGCAGCAGTACGTCTGTCTCTTTTAAAATAATCGATCCATCCCAATAAATCCGGATGATTATTTCCTTCCACTTCGTGCTTGCGTATGAGAAATGTTTCAATCAGTTCAACATTCTTATATGATTCCCATAGCGAGGAATTATTTCTTGAGTTGATATTGTATGCGATCTGACTTAAGCTCTTTATAAATTTTTCTTTAATCTCATTTCCCCACAACTCACCAATAACCTCTGGCATCATTTCCTCTGCCCAGTTTCTGTGAAAGCGACATATTCCGGTATTATCAAGAATCAGTTCCTGTTGAAAACGTTCAGCATTTAGATGTCCCAACTCTCGAGGATGCACGAAATCATTACCGTAATACATATAGTATTTGCCCATTATCGGCATGGGTGATAAAACTCCGGGTGTCCAGTACTGATTGGGAACCATATAACCCCTTCGCCCAAAAGATGTATATAAAAATGCATCGAGTACTGCGCGTCCTCTGTGTCTGGCAAGCTTCCTGCCCCAACGACGTGCACCCTGGCTGAAATCGAGTATACCTTTTCTCTCTACTATTGCATCAAGTATTTCTATTCCCAGTCTGGCATTATGCATGCTATCAGTTTCCACACTGAAGCCTTCACGCCTGAAAATCGGGAACTGGGTTACACCCAATTCTTCTTTAGTAATAAGTCCTTTATACAACAAATCCATAAGCCAGGCTAAAACCCCGCCTATACTGATTGCATCGAAGCCCAGAGTATCCGCATGATGATTTATTATTTCTGCAGCTCTTTGATCAAAGACTCCAATTAAAGGACCCATTGTTTGATAAGGTTCATAGTCCTTTTTAAACTCATTATTCATCTTTTTACACACTGCTACACAAGGTTCTCCGCATGTCCAGTTTTGCTTTTTCTTTATGGTTTCTTCGTTAAACTGCTTGAGATAGTGTTTCTTAATAAATGTATCATGCAGCTCAAGTCTTTCATCCTCACTCCAGTGCATGGTGTCATAATTGAAAGCCATAACACGGCCACCCATTGTTGCAAAATTTACTCCAAACGTGCCACCTGTATCCACTTTAGGATCAAAACGATATTTGGTTGTACTTTCCAGATCCTTTGCTGCAAGTTTTTTCTGGTAACGGTCTTCGAACCATTTGTCGGCAACACTTCTGTCGCGAAAATCAACATCCAGAAATGTTCCACCATATATCACAGCTACGATACCATGTTCCTGTACCATCTTTGAACCAAAACCACCACGACCGGCCCATGTATCGACATAGGTAAGCTCTCCTTTTCGAACCGGAACAGATACAATTCCGGCACAATCAGTACTCGCTGCTGCCGGCCCGGTAGCAAGAATTCTGAATTCATCTAAATACTCATCTCTGTATTGCTCAGCAACATAATCCATCAAAGAGTAAACACCCATACGCCCTTCTTTCCAGATTGTTTTAATATCGCAGGGTTCAACCCTAATCTGAATTTCCTCACCATGAACACGATTTAAAATAAGAATCGATGGTTCAGGAGCTTTTCCTGAAATACTCAGCATATCAATACCAAGATTATCGAAAACTAATCCCGCACCCCCCATTGATGAAATATAGAAACCTGTCCATGTTGGGCTAAACCCGGTAAAGATCAACCTGTTACTCCCCGGAAAAATAGATCCGGCCATTAAACCGGTTCCAATATTTAAACTATTGTAAACAGTACTGTGATACAATCCAAGATCTACCGGCCCGAAATACTCTCCAACCGGATATCTTACTGTTTTATACATTGCCGATGATGAATCTACTACCAGCGCTTTTATATGCGAGTCCAATACTTTCCTGGGTTCCTTTTCTTCCTGTGTCTTCTCTGTCATATTCACTCATTTGAATCTACAAAGATAATTCAATTTTCATCTATCATCTTTTTTTTAAGATCAATTTTATGTGATATGTATCTAAGTTTCTTTGTGTAATATAACTTTTTGACGATTTGATATAATACCAGTTGAAAAAAATATTTGCATAATGAGAATATTCTCATTATATTTGTAGAGAATTTAAATATCAATAGAATATGCCTCAATTTGATCAAACAGGTCCGAACAGTCAGGGTGCTATGACAGGACGAAAAATGGGCCGATGTACAAATTTCGGACAAGGAAAAAACAAGGAAGATACTCCACAAAACATGCAGGAAAATGAAATCCGTGTCGAAAACAGGTTTGGTTTGGGACAAGGTATGCGAAGAGGAAATGGCTATGACAGAGGTCGTGGCCGCGGACGCGGATTCAGAAACCGTGGAGGGTTTTAGATGTGTTGAGCCGGATTTCAGAGATGAGTCCGGCTTTTTTTATACTTTTATTGCATATTCTGGTATATGAATAGCGGCTTAATACATATTTACTCCGGAAACGGCAAAGGTAAAACCACTGCTGCGTTAGGTCTGGCCTTACGTGCTGCCGGAGCAGGAAAGAAAGTATTGTTCTCGCAGTTTGTAAAAGGACTACCCTACTCTGAGCATAATATCCTTAAACAAATTCCCGGCATTGATCTTAGGATCTTCGGGCGCGATTGTTTCATTGAGAAAGACCCTGAACCAGAAGACATAGAAGCTGCAAAAAATGGATTTGAGCATATTTCGGAGCATTTGCAACACGATAAATACGATATCATTATATTGGATGAAATCAATATAGCTTTGTATTTTAATTTGCTTTCTGCAAACAAGGTTATTAACGCTCTACAAAGCAGAAAAACTATGGCTGAAATTATAATTACCGGTCGTTATCCCCCTGATTCACTCGTAGAAATAGCTGATCTTCATACCGAAATGCTGGAGCATAAACACTATTATAATTTAGGCGTGAAAGCACGTAAAGGAATAGAATTCTAGGCCAGAAACTTCTAAATGCTTATTTGGCATAAAGCAATTGTATTTGGGAAAGAAAATCAACCAATACTCAATTCATATTATCCAATACATCACATCAAAATTTAATGTATTTTTGTAGAAATCTTTTTTTAAAATTCGGTTTTGAGTTATAAAAAGCATACTCAAAATCTATAAAAAGTTAAAACATGAAAGATCATCCAGTTTTTAAGAGTCTGATTAAAAACGGACTTTATGCAGGTGCAATTCTTGCTGCATATTTTGTTTTATTGTATTTAATCAATCTGAATTTTCTAAAGTACAATCTGATTACTTTCTTGGTTGAAGGTATAGTACTTTTAATTTTTGCTTTTCTCAGTATATCTGAAGCAAGAAAGAAACTTCCTGACAATCGTATCAAATTCCTGCCGGCATGGCTGGCAGCAGGTGCGGTATTCTTTATGGGACTCTGGATTTTTGGAATTGCCAAGCTTCTAGTATTTTTTGTTATCGATCCTGAGTATCTCAGTCGCACAATTGACGAGATTGTTTTGCAGATCATGGAAGTTGCCGATCAGGTTCCCAATGTCGAAGAGTCGATAGAAGGTCTTGAGAAGCTTAAAGATCCGATGACCTGGATTCAGCAAATACTTGTATACTACACATTGAAATCAGCTGCTCTGGGAGCATTTATTGCAGCAGTGGCCAAAAAGAAAAACCGCCTCGAAGAAACGCTCTAATCTGAATTAATGGATATTACTGTTCTTATACCACTACTCAACGAAGAAGAAAGCATTGGCGAACTGGCTGCATGGATTAAAAAAGTCATGAAGGAAAATAATTTCTCTTATGAAATTCTCTTCATTGATGACGGCAGTACAGATAATTCGTGGAAAGTTATTGAAGAAATGTCGGCTGAAACACCTGAAATCAAAGGCATACGTTTCAGCAGGAATTACGGTAAATCTGGTGCTTTACACATTGGGTTTGAAAAAGCGCAGGGTGATGTAGTGATTACAATGGATGCTGATTTACAAGATAGCCCCGATGAAATTCCAGAGCTGTATCGCATGTGTATGGAAGATGGCTACGATTTAGTATCGGGATGGAAGAAAAAAAGATACGATCCTATCAGTAAAACAATTCCAACCAAGTTTTACAACTGGACCACGCGAAGAATGTCGGGCATCAAACTTCACGATTTTAATTGCGGTCTTAAAGCTTACAAAAACGATGTAATTAAGAACATTGAGGTATATGGTGAGATGCATAGGTATATACCCGTAATAGCCAAGTGGTCTGGTTTTACAAATATCGGAGAAAAAGTGGTTCAGCACCGTAAGCGTAAGTACGGAAAAAGTAAATTCGGTATCAGTCGTTTTATTCGTGGGCCACTTGATTTACTTACAATTATGTTCGTGGGAAAGTTCTCCAAACGCCCTATGCACTTCTTTGGTTCATTGGGAACATTACTTTTCCTTTCAGGATTTGTTATGGCCGGCTGGCTGGCGTACGAAAAGATCTTTCACGATGTTTTCAAAATTACAGAACGGCCACTGTTTTATATGGCTATTTTATTCATGATTATTGGCTCACAATTATTTATCGGTGGGTTTCTTGCTGAAATGATTGGTAGAAATAATCCCGACCGCAACAAATATGTCGTGAAGGATTACACAAACATTAAAAACAATGAGTAAATTGATTAAGAACAGAATAGAAGAATCCATCGCCACCAAAAACCGCATTCTGGATGATGAAGGTTTGATATCGCGTATTGATGAAGCTGCAAATATTATTGTTGATGCTTACAAGCGTGGTAATCGCTTTCTGCTTTGCGGAAACGGTGGAAGCGCCGGTGATGCCCAGCATATTGCGGCAGAACTAAGTGGTAGGTATTTAATTGACCTTCCCCCGTTAGATGCTGAAGCATTGTCGGTTAACACATCATATCTTACAGCAGTATCAAACGATTATAGTTATGATGAGATTTTTGCCCGTATGCTTAGAGCACAAGGGCACAAAGGTGATGTTCTTCTTGCTATTTCCACATCCGGCAACTCTAAAAACATTTTAAAAGCCATGGATGTAGCCAGAGAAAAAAAGATGATTTCTATAGCACTTACAGGCGAATCTGGTGGAAAAATGAAGGAGAAAGCCGACCTGCTTCTAAATGTACCAAGTACAGAAACACCAAGAATACAGGAGTCCCATATTTTAATCGGGCACATTATTTGTGAAGTCATAGAAAACAGCTTATTCAATTCTGGAAATAATTAAAAGCATGGAGGAAGAAACCAACTATAGCAAAATTATTCAGGACTGGAATGTAAATCAGTCGTGGACATTGTTTCTCGACCGCGATGGTGTAATAAACCGAAGAAAAATTGGGGGATACATCAGCATGGTTGATGAGTTTGAGTTCCTTCCGGATGTTTTAAATGCATTCAGTTTAATCAATAACTTTTTCCGCAGAACCATTGTTGTAACAAATCAGCAAGGTGTTGGTAAAGGATTAATGACTGAACAAACTGTAGTACAAATACACGAATATATGATTGATGCGATTCAGAAAAACAAAGGTCGCATATATAAGGTATATTTTAGTCCATATTTGGCATCCGACAACCATTCCTCACGTAAACCAAATACCGGAATGGCGATATTGGCTGCCAATGAGTTTTCAGACATTTCTTTCAAAAAATCAATAATGGTTGGAGACACATTAAGCGATATGCAATTTGCCAGAACACTGAATATGAAAGCAGTTTTTATTGGTAATCCTGAGGAAGACAATATCGATGAACATGAATTTGATGTTTGTTTTCCCAGCTTTTATGAATTTGCAAAAGAAATTTACAATAATTTCGTTATTCAATGAAAGCAGCACTATGAACAGAATATTTTTGATTTTACCGGTTTTATTTATTTCACTGAGTCTTTTTGCCCAAACAAGCAACGACACTATTAATCAAGTTGATAATAATGGCAAGAAACATGGCTTCTGGAAAAAACAAAATGGCGATACTCTGAAATACGAGGGCCGCTTTGTTCACGGCATCCCGGAAGGTGATTTTGTGTATTATTACGATGATGGGAAAGTAAAAACGGAAATGAATTACACTAATAATGGGCAAAATGCCTATGCTATTATGTATTTCAATAACGGAAAAAAGATGGCCGAAGGCAAATTTGTAAATAAAAAGCGTGAAGGAGAGTGGATTACTTACGATGGTCATGATAATATTATTGCCAAGGTTCCTTATTCCAACGGAAAAAAATCCGGTCTTGCCATATACTTTTTCCCTGAAGGCGGAACACTTGAAGAAGTACATTACGAAGAAGGCATTGAGCAAGGTAATTTCAAACAGTATTTCCCAAACGGTTCAGTAAAGATGAAAGGATGCTATGAAAACGGAAAATACCACGGACCCTTCACATATTATTATCCGAACAACATGGTTTATAATACAGGGCTGTTTGAAAACGGACTGAAGAACGGTGTATGGTCTATGTACGACGAAGAAGGCAAAATTATTCTGAAATACACTTACAATAAAGGCGAAATTGTTAACAAAGAAGTATTCCAGAAAGACAAGGATCCGGAAGAAATTAATAAAAAACTCGGTGATGATGAGCACGAAAAAAAAGGCAGCACTTCAACCGATAACGGAATAAACGATCCAAGATATGACGGATACTAGAAATTTGATTTTTTAATATTGAGTATTTTGAGAAGTGTTTCAACCATATTAATAATTACTGCAGCAATTCTCATTGCTGTTTCAGGCTGTAAAAAAAGTTCAGATCTGCCTTCTGAAGATATGGGGTACAGTTATTTCCCATACGAACCTGGTGACTACTTAATTTACGATGTGGATTCAACGTATTACGATGACTTTTATGATACTGTTTTCAACTTAAAGTTCAAAATTAAGGAGTATTATGAGTCCTATTTTTATGATTCTCAGGGGCGGCTATCTATACGTATTGAACGCTGGTACAAATGGAATGATACAACAGACTGGTTTTTAAGGGATGTATGGTACAGTACCCTTACCCCTTCACTGGCTGACAGGACTGAAGAGAACGTGAGACTTACAAAACTTGTCTTCCCTGTACGTAATCACACTGAATGGGACGGAAATGCTTTCAATATTTATGACAGAGAGTATTATGAGTATGAAGATCCTGATGAAAGCATGAGTATTGGAACTTTCACATTTGATTCTACAGTGATAGTAGCACATGCACCAACACCTAACCTGGTTGAATCTGTTAATAAAACTGAAATTTATGCCCGGAATGTGGGTCTGGTTTACAAGTATTTTCTTGATATTTCAAAAGATATCTTTACCGGAGACACCTTGAACGGCACACAATATACCTGGACTCTGATAGAATACGGAGAAGAATAAAATTAGTAACTAACGACACAGAAATATGAAAAAATTACTCACTATTATCATGATATTGGCATTCGCATCTTCAGCAATGCCTCAAACATGGGGTGCAAAATATCGCGTACAGTTTACCGATAAGAATAACTCACCATATAGCATAAGTAACCCCTCGGCTTTTCTTACACAAAGGGCTATTGATCGCAGAACCAATCAGGGTATTGCTATTGATGAAACCGATATTCCTGTAAATCAGGCATATGTTGACAGTCTTATTGACCTTGGTGCACAGATATTTAATGTTTCCCGATGGTTCAATACAGCTACAATATTTCTTAGCGACACTAATCTCGTTGACGATATTGAAGCTTTAAGTTTTGTAAGTAGCGTTTCCACGACTCGGCCATATTTTCAATTGAGAATTAAAAGACCCAGAGATGGTGGCGGAAACTCTTATAATGGCGACATTACACCTGTTAGCTCAGGCATCAAGAAAGTTAACAGTTATAACCAAAGCGAAAAACGCACGCTATACAGCTACGGTGATGGCTTTAATCAGGCAAACATGATTGGTGTTGATTATCTGCATGGCCTTGGATATAACGGCAGTGGAATGGTGATAGCTGTTTTAGATGCAGGCTTTTACCATGTGAATACACTCCAAATGTTCGACAGTCTGAGAACAAGCGGGCGTTTGTTGGGTGTGAAAGACTTCGTTACACCTGGCAATGATGTATATCAGGAAAGCACACATGGAATGTCTGTACTTTCTACCATGGCTGGAAATGTTCCCGGGCTTCTTGTTGGAACTGCACCCGGTGCATCATACTGGTTGCTTAGAAGCGAAGATGCCGGAAGCGAGTATATTGTGGAAGAAGACAATTGGATTGCTGCCGCGGAATATGCCGACAGCGTTGGAGCGGACGTAATCAATTCTTCACTCGGATATACAGATTACGATGATCCATCACAAAGTTATACTTATGCAGACATGGATGGAAACACTACTCGTGTAACCCGTGGTGCAGATATGGCAGCAGCAAAAGGAATTCTGGTAGTTAATTCTGCCGGAAACAGTGGAAACAGCTGGTGGAGATATATAGGTGCTCCGGCAGATGCTGACAGCATTTTAACAATTGGTGCAGTTAACTCAATGGGTATTATTGCTTCCTTCTCATCACTTGGACCTTCATACGATGGAAGAGTTAAACCTACTGTTTGTGCTCAGGGAGAAGGAACCTATGTTGTTAGTTCTGCTGATGGCGTTTATCCCGGCAACGGTACTTCATTCAGCTCTCCAGTTATGGCCGGTGCAGTTACATGTTTGTGGCAGGCCAATCCAACTTTCTCAAATATGGAAGTGATTGATGCAATTAAACGCAGTGCTAGTCATTACACAATACCCGATAGTTTGTATGGTTATGGCATTCCCAACATGGCTGTTGCTCATATGGTATTAAGCGGACAAGAACTACCCGGGTCAGAAGAAGAATATTTCCTTATGGCAAACCCAAACCCGTTTACTGAGGAGATTGATATCATTCTTTATGCCAATACCCGTGGTACGGCTGTGCTGCAATTACTGGATCAAAACGGCAAAAAGGTATGGCAGAAAAAAGACTTTGAGTTCATACCGGGATACAACTACTATTTAATGAACGAAGTGAGCTCCTTTAGCAATGGGGTGTATGTACTAAATTGTTTTAGTGATAATTTCAAACTCACTCAAAAGCTTATTAAACAGTAAACTATTATCAGAAGCTCAGCAAAAAGAGCTATTAATCATTTCAATACATCAAAAGACACCTCAATTATGAGTGCAACAATTATTGTAGACAGCGGATCAACCTCAGCTGATTGGAGGGCATTTGCCGGCAGTGAAATTATATTCGAAACACAAAGCAGCGGTTTAAATCCTTTATATCTCTCGGAAGATGAATTAAGAAATGAAATCGATAAAAACCTGAAACCATATCTGGGTTTTCAGGAGATTAAAAGGGTATATTTTTTTGGGGCGGGTTGCAACACTACAGAGAACCAGATGCGCATTCAAAATGTACTCAGTCTGTTTTTTCCTGAAAGTATATTTCATATTGCCAGTGATCTGGATGGAGCTGCAATGGGCCTATTCGGGAAAGATGAAGGCATAGCCTGTATTATGGGCACCGGGAGCAATGCATGTCATTGGGATGGAAAAACCATCCTACAAAAAGTGCCATCTTTAGGTTTCATAATTGGTGATGAAGGCAGTGGTGCCTGGATTGGAAAACAGGTAGCTGCCGATTATATCAGAGGTATGGCTCCGGAGGAGATACAAAGTCTAATTGCTGAAGAATACCCTAAAGACATTGAGTTCTTTCAAAAAAAAGTATATCAAAGTAATTATGCCAGTCGATTTCTTGCACATATTGGCGGGCTAATTGGATTATTACCCAACCACCCTTATACTCAAACAATTTACCGCTCAGCATTTCATGCTTTTCATAACAGATTCATATCATCATACAAAAACATGGATCTGGAATATGGTTTTATTGGTGGTATTGCTATTACCATGAAAAATATAATTGAAGAGGAATCTGCTAAACTGGGGTTAAAAATCAGAACAGTTTCTCATAAACCGGTTGACGGCATTCAGGATTATCTAAAAAAAGAGCTGTATCCGGAAGGCCGCTAATAGAAAAATACTAATTTTGCCAAAAATTACTAAGAAATGAAAGTTGTTATTGTGGGCTCAGGTTATGTGGGTCTGGTTACAGGAACCTGTTTTGCAGAAGTGGGAATAGAAACGGTCTGCGTAGATATTGACAAAGAAAAAATTGAAAAGCTTAAAAACGGTATCTCACCAATATACGAACCCGGTCTCGATGAAATGATGCTAAGAAACATCGATAAAAACAGACTGACTTTTACAGATAATCTCGCATCAGTTGTTAATAGTGCTGATGTGATATTTAGTGCTGTTGGGACCCCTCCTGATGAAGATGGAAGTGCTGATCTAAAATACGTACTCGATGTTGCCAAGACCATTGGCCAGAACATGAACAAGCATTTGGTTATTGTTACTAAAAGTACT
Source organism: Marinilabiliales bacterium (assembly GCA_002869435.1). Lineage (GTDB taxonomy): Bacteria > Bacteroidota > Bacteroidia > Bacteroidales > DTU049 > BM518. The sequence goes on from PKSX01000017.1 coordinate 47,978, forward strand.
GTTCCGGTAGGCACAGCTAAAAGAGTTCGTGAAGCGATACAAAAAGAACTAACCGCAAGAAATATTGACATTGAATTTGATGTAGCTTCGAATCCTGAATTTCTTAAAGAAGGTGATGCCATTAACGATTTCATGCGCCCTGATCGTATAGTAGTTGGTGTAGAAACCAAAAAGGCCGAAGAAATAATGGCTAAACTGTATAAACCATTCACGCTCAACGGACATCCAATAATCTTCATGGATGTACCCAGTGCTGAAATGACAAAATACGCAGCAAACGCCATGTTAGCTACCAGAATCAGTTTCATGAATGATATAGCAAACCTGTGCGAAATTGTGGGAGCAGATGTAAACAAGGTTCGTAAAGGTATAGGTTCAGATCCCAGGATTGGAAGTAAATTTATTTACTCCGGCATCGGATATGGAGGAAGTTGCTTCCCAAAAGATGTTAAGGCACTGATAAAAACTGCTGATGAACACGGGCATTCTTTGCGAATTCTTAAATCAGTTGAAGATGTAAATGATGATCAGAAGTCAGTGCTATTCAACAAATTAATGGCATATTATAACAATAACATTGAAGGTAAAAGAATTGCCATGTGGGGACTTTCTTTCAAACCAAACACCGACGATATGAGGGAAGCCCCTGCTCTTGTATTGATAGAAAAACTAAAGGCTGCCGGAGCAGAAGTTGTTGCATACGATCCTGTTGCCATGGAAGAAAGCAAAAGAAGAATAGGTGACACCATTACTTATGTTAACGAAATGTATGAAGCACTCAACAACGCTGATGCGCTTTTATTGGTTACGGAATGGACAGAATTCAGATTCCCGGATAAAGAAGACATGAAAAAACGTATGAAAACTCATGTAATTTTTGACGGAAGAAATATTTACGACCGTTATGAAATGGCCAAGGCTGGCTTTGATTATTATTGCATCGGTGTAAAAACAAAGTAAACTTCTTCTCAGCCAGACAATAATCAGCAATATTTAGAAAATGGAAATCAGAAATATTGCCATTATCGCTCATGTCGATCATGGCAAAACCACTTTAGTGGATCGCATATTACATCAGGTTCGTTTATTTCGCGACAACCAGGATGTACAGGATCTTATTCTCGATTCAAACGATCTGGAGCGTGAAAGAGGAATAACGATTTTATCGAAAAATGTATCGGTACGATATAAAAACACTAAAATCAACATCATTGATACACCCGGACACTCCGATTTCGGAGGTGAAGTAGAGCGTGTTTTAAATATGGCCAACGGTGTTTTGCTTCTGGTTGATGCTTTTGAAGGACCAATGCCACAAACACGTTTTGTATTGCAGAAAGCCATACAAATGGGGTTAAAGCCGGTTGTAGTGATAAATAAGGTTGACAAGCCAAACTGCAAACCCGATGAGGTAAATGAAGACGTATTTGAGCTCATGTTTTCCCTCGATGCCACCGACGAGCAACTAAATTTTCCAACGGTTTACGGATCCTCCAAAAAAGGCTGGATGAATGATCACTGGGAAAATGAAACAAGCGATATCAGCCATCTTCTTGATGTCATTCTGGATTATTTCGAACCCGTAGCTGAGAATCCGGGTTCATTACAATTACAAATCAGTTCACTTGACTATTCGTCATTTACAGGGCGAATTGCCGTTGGCAAGATTCACCGAGGCTCAATTAAAATGGGACAACAGGTTTCGATCATGCAAAGAAATGGCACCATTCATAAATCTCTTGTGAAAGAGCTTTTTACCTTTGAGGGACTTGGTAAAGAAAAAATCAAAACACCGGTCAGCTCAGGTGAAATCGTAGCAATTATTGGTCTCGAAAACTTCGATATTGGCGACACCGTTGCAGATTTTGAAAATCCGGAAGCCATGAATCCTATCGATATTGACAAACCTACAATGAGCATGCTTTTCACTATCAATAATTCTCCGTTTTTTGGGAAAGAAGGTAAATATGTAACTTCTCGTCACCTGCGCGACAGATTGTTTAAGGAAACTGAGAAAAACCTTGCTTTGAGGGTAGAAGAAACAGACTCCCCGGATCGGCTCAATGTATATGGCAGGGGAATCCTGCATCTCTCTATATTAGTGGAAACTATGCGAAGAGAAGGATACGAATTTCAACTCGGGCAGCCTAAGGTTGTTACAAAAGAGATCGACGGTTTTCTGCATGAACCCGTTGAACTGCTATATGTAGATGTTGACGAGAAATTCTCGGGTAAAGTGATCGAGGTTGTAACAAAAAGGAAAGGCGATATTTTAAATATCGGAAGTAAAAACGATCGCATAAACCTGGAATTCAAAATCAGTGCGCGGGGACTAATCGGGCTCAGCAACCAGGTTCTAACGGTTAGCGAAGGTGAAGCGGTGATCTCCCACCGTTTTAAAGGCTATGAACCGTGGAAAGGTGATCTTGGCCAAAAAAGAAACGGAGCCCTTATTGCAATGGAAACCGGAACTGCTATTCCCTACTCCATTGATAAATTGCAGGATCGAGGTAAATTCTTCATTGATCCGGGCGAAAACGTATATGCCGGGCAAGTTATTGGGGAAGGCACCCGCAGTGATGATCTTGTTATAAATGTTATTAAAACAAAAAAGCTGACAAATATGCGGGCAGCAGGCTCAGACGACAAAATGTTAATCGCCCCGGCCACCAAATTCTCACTTGAAGAGGCCATGGAGTATATTTCAGAGGATGAATATGTTGAAGTAACACCAAAGAACATCCGGCTTAGAAAAATTTTACTTGATGAACACGATCGAAAAAGGGAAATGAAAGCTAAACAATGAGCATTAAATAACAACTAAAGAATTAATTGGTTTGTTTTTAAAACTACCTTTGCCTGATAATTCTTACTATGGATAGATTTAATAAATTGAGTTTTCAAGCAATATTACCAGAAATTGCTTCAAAATATGCCTCAAACTCAGCCTTAGCTTTTGTTGATGCTACACCGCTTACTTATACAGAAATGTATAAACAGATACAGGTATTACATGTTTATTTTAAGAAACTCGGTCTTAAAAAAAATGATAAAATAATGATTCTTGGTCAGAATATGCCTAACTGGGCCATATCCTTTCTGGCCATACAATACAGTGCGCTCATTGCAGTGCCGGTACTTCCTGACTTCAATGAGACCGAAATCACTAATATTTTAATCCACTCAGAATCAGCTGCAATTATTGTCTCTGAAAGCCTGGAGTATAAACTTAAAGATGTTGATTATACAAAGTTCAAGGCGATAATTAGAATGAATGACTATAGCTTAATCTTTGCTCCGGTAAATATTGAGCTCCCGTCTATTGAATTAGCAGAACCTCCTGAAGAAAAAGATGAAAACGAATTATCAGTTCTTCTGTACACTTCAGGAACCACAGGTATGTCAAAAGGAGTTATGCTTTCACAGAGAAATATTATTATCAATGCTATTCAAGGTGATTATGTACAGAAAATACATGAGAAAGGCAGGTTTTTATCGGTACTGCCATTATCGCATACCTACGAAAACACCCTGGGTTTAATTTTACCTCTAATAAATGGTGCGAGTGTAACTTATCTTAATAAAGCTCCAACACCAAAAATCCTTTCTGAGGCTTTGCAAATAGTGAAACCGGATTTAATGCTTACAGTTCCAATGATTATTGAAAAAGTATATAAACAACGAATACTGCCTGAAATCAATTCGCGCTTTCTTACACGCACACTTTTCAAAACCGGTATCGGAAGGCGCATTATTCACAGAAGTGCCGGTAAGAAGCTCTATAAAAGCTTTGGTGGCCGGCTTAAGTTCTTTGGAATTGGCGGGTCAAAACTTGATGGATCAACTGAACAGTTTTTAAGAGAAGGGAGGTTCCCTTATGCTATTGGATACGGATTAACGGAATCAGCTCCCCTTCTGGCAGGTTCAAACCCTGTCCAAACTCGCTTTCAGGCAATTGGCCCTGTAGTGAAATATGGTGAAATTAAGATCATAAACCCCAACCCCGAAACAGGTGAAGGAGAAATAGCTGCAAAGGGTCCAAATATAATGCTGGGTTACTACAAAAATGAAGCTGAGACAAGCAAAGTTCTATCTTCCGACGGCTGGTTCCGAACCGGAGACCTGGGTGTATTCGACAAAGATGGATGGCTGAGTCATAAAGGGCGTATTAAAAATATTATTGTGGGCGCAAATGGAGAGAATATATATCCTGAAGAAGTAGAATCAATTATCAATACTCACAAGCACGTGGTTGAAAGCCTGGTAGTTCAACAGAAAGGTAAGCTGGTTGCAATGGTTCATTTTAATATTGATGAATTAAACGAACGAATTGTTGAAATGAAAAGCGATATAAGGCAAAAAATAGAAGATGTACTTGATGAACTGGCTAAAGACCTGCACATGCACATTAATTCAAGGTTAAATAGATTCTCACAAATTCACTCTGTCATTATTCAACAGGATCCTTTTCAGAAAACAGCTACCCAAAAGATTAAGAGATATCTCTATACATAAGAAGATGCTTGTAATAACTGCATATAATATGCAAAAGAGTAGTTGGTGAGAAATAACTTAAAAGTAATTACAGAACAAGAAACTTTTGTCCGAATAAACCTTTTTCAGTATTTATTCTTATAAAATAGACACCATTTGCAAGGTCCCTAACAGTAATACGTCTGTTATCATTCAGACTTCTTATATCAGAATAATATACTAAAGTGCCATTCAGGTTATAAATATCCACAGAATTAATCATAACCTTGTCCGGATTACTAATAAACAAATATTCTGATACCGGATTA
>PKSX01000069.1 GCA_002869435.1 Marinilabiliales bacterium
ATCAGTTGCACTTCTTTTCATGGGAGAATTAAAGTTGAGCGTAGTGTCTACTTCAATATCGTAATAATCCACACCGGTATGGGCGTACCAATCGAGGTAGATTCCTGTATATTGTGCAGAGCTGCCGTTAGAGGGTGTGTTATGAGTAACATAATCTCTGGTGATAAAAGTCCATGCTGTGCTCCAGACAGAAGTATCACCTGTTTGGTAGGCTCTGACACGCCAGTAATAAGTTGTTCCGAAAAACAAGTCGTCGAGATACTCTTCCGTATCGGAATTAGAACTACTGGTGTTAATATAAGTTTCAAATTTTTCATATAGAACCGGAGAATCAAATGTGGCTGATGTATCCACCTGGAGTTGATAACCATGTGAGCTTGCCACGGCATACCAGTCTACGTAAACACCGGTGTATACAGAACTACCATTTGACGGGCTATCGTGATTAGGTGTGGTCCAAGCAAAAGCGGTGACTGAAAAAAGAAAAACCGAAAAGATTATAGACGTAAATATTTTTTTCATAGCAGTAAATATTTGCTGTGATTTTCAATTAATATGCCAAAGAGAAAGAAAATTCCCCCGAAACAAAAATACCATAAAAAATCAATTGAAAAAAACTCTTTATCCGTTCCTGCTAATCATCTCGAGCTTTTCCTTATTCAGAATCTTTATCATTCTTTTTTCTGTAGAAATGATACCGTCTTTTTGAAAATCACTAAGGATACGGCTTACACTTTCTCTTGAGGCATCCACCAGATTACCAAGTTCTTCGCGGCTGAGAGGAAGAGTAAATTCATCTGATCCATAAATGTTGTTGGCAAAAAACAGCAGGTTTTCGGCTAAACTCCCGCTTACCTGTTTCTGGGTACGATTAACACAACGCCGGAATGAGGTGAGCTCGTTCATGCATAACTCAATAAAAAGTTGATAAGTGAAGTTGGGGTTATTACTAATAAATGATTTGAAAGTATTGATGTCGATGAAACAAATTGTAGATTCTTCAATAGCGGTTACAGAATAGTGATTTATTTTATCTCCAAAAGTTGTAGGAAGTGCAAGATATGAGGGCGCTTTTGTAATCTTTGTAATTTGTTCGTGAAGAGGACCTTGCATATGCAACATTACAAGACCTTCTTTCAAAAAGGCCACATTTGATGAAAGTGTTCCCTGCCGAATAATATTATCACCTTTCCTGAATTTTAATTCTACACAACTTCTTGATTGGTTGCTTAATTCATCTTCGGTTAAATATCTGGAAGCAGCTGATTTGTATCCACAGTTTTTACAAACTTCATCCATAATTATGTGATTCAGATCACAAATATACGTTTATTTTATCACATCTTCTCATTCTGAATATCACAAATTTGACGAATAATTGAGTAATGCTTCATATACCTTTGTATTGTTAATCTAAAAACAATAAGAAATGGAAAATAAAAAAATGTGTCTGGCTCTATTTAGTGGTAGCCTGGACAAAATGACAGCAGCCGGTGTTATTATCAGTGGCGCTGTTGCTGATGATATGGATGTTGACGTTTATGTTCTGTTGCAGGGTGCGCGATCCATGCTAAAAGATGTTGCAGAGCATAAGGATAAAATAAATATGGCTGAGAATGCTGAATTACGCGAGAATTTTATACAAGCATGTAAAGATCTGAATGTAAAAGAGTGGCATGAGTTTTTTAAAGAAGCCAAGGAAATAGGCAATGTAAAATTTCATATATGCGGTCTTGCCGGAAAACTGTGGGGTGGAGAGAAAATTGAAGATTTTGTAGATTTTGCCGATGATATCGTAGGTATTAGCGAATATATCACAAAGGCTCAGGAAGCCGATGTGCATTTGTTCATATAAAGATTAAGTTTTGATGTGAGAATCCTGCCTTCCATGGCGGGATTTTTTTATCCGTGCTGACTGATCTCGTTCAGCTTTTTATCATCATTGATGCGGTAGGTTTTGCCTTCTATTTCAATAAGGTCTTCATCCTTGAATTTTTTCAGGATTCGAATAACACTTTCTTGAGACAAACCGGTGAGATCTGCAAGCTCTTTTCTATTGAGTGGCAGGTCAAATTCCATTGAGTTGAAAATACGATTTGCGATGCAAAGTAAAGTATCGGCCATTCTGCCAAATGATTGCTTATGCATGAAAGAGAAAAACCTACCATAGGTCTGTAATGTACTTTCACAAAGAACATTGGTTATTTCAGTTGCAAATGCGGCATTGTTTTCAATAAGATGGCGAAACATATTGATATCCAGATGCTGTGCAATAGTATCCTGATAAGCCATTGCAGAGTAGTGAAAAACATTTGAGTTTTTAGTCAGCGATGTCAACCCAATTATTCCTCCTGAAGGAACGAGTTGTAGAGTAAGCGTGTTTACTTCGTCTTCCAGATATAAACGAACAAGGCCTTTACATATAAAAGTCATATGCGAGGCAAATGCTCCCTGCTTACATATAGTTTCTCCTTTTTTATAGGATACTTCAAGTTTGTTTTTTTCAAACAAATGCAGCTCTTCATCAGTGAGCTTTTCGAAGCAGGTATTCATGTCGTACGTCAGTGTACAGGAGCTAAAACCGGTATTCTCTATCATACGCAGTGCTTTGTAAAAGCAAAGATAAGAAATTTAATGACTGCAAGTCATAAAAAAACATGATCTGAGTCAGTTTTTTATATGACGAACACATTCTAAATGGTGTTGTTATGACATTAACACTTTTGTTTATCGAATAACAAGCTGATATATATTTGCCTCATGAACAAATTTTAAATCACGAGTTATGGAAATTACTATGACATTAGATTGCAAAGGGCTATCATGTCCAATGCCAATGATGAAACTTTCAAAAGCAATGAAAGGCTTGAATTCAGGCGATGTTCTTGAAATGCTTGGAACTGATCCTGGAACAAAATCGGATTTACCACATTGGTGCGAAAAAACCGGTAATGAACTTCTTTCGCAGGAAGATCTCGAAGGAGGTGTAACACGCATGTTAATCAAGAAAAAATAGGAGATTAAATCATGTCAGATAAGAATGAAGGTTCTGTTTTGACGCAGTTGTTTAAAACTTTCTTCGGAAAGCATTGGCCTGTATGGGTTGGTGGCATTGTAGTAGGATTTCTCAATGTTCTGCTTTTTGCCATTAAAAGCCCCTGGGGTGCCAGTGGTGGTATAAACAACTGGGGTGAAAACATTTTCTCCTCTATTGGTGTTTTTAATCTTGAGCATGTAACTCCAACAAATTTGAATTTGTATGGGATGCTTTGTCTCATGATCATTGCCGGATCGTTTATCGGAGCGCTTTTTTCAAAAGAATTTGCCCTTCGTATTCCACCGAAAGGTGAAATGATTAAAGGTCTGCTTGGTGGTGTACTCATGGCTATTGGTGCAACTGTTGGTATAGGATGTACTATTGGCGCATTTTTTAGTGGTGTTCCTGCACTTTCGGGTGGAGCTATCATTTTCACATTCGGTCTTATGATAGGTGTAATTATTGCACTTCGCTACCTGATGTGGGAAATGGAGAAGTTTCCCAAGTGGAGTTCTGGTAAAAGTTATACCTGGTTTTCTGCTTCAGGTAAAAAAGGCCGCGGGCAGATCATTATCGGCTGGATAATGGTAATAGGAGTTGGTGTACTGGCATATTCATATACCGGTTCACTGCAAACCATGACCTGGTTTGTGATTATCGGCACTTTGTTCGGACTCATCAGTCAGCGCTCACGTTTTTGTATTGTGAAAGCTTTCCGTGATCCCCTTATGACCGGTGAATCACATGGTGCCGTTGGCGTAATTGCGGGTCTTTTGGTAGGACTTTTCGGATTTACCATTATTAAGTATTTCGGAATAAGTGTTGACGGTTCATCTTTGCGTGCCCGTGAAATGACCTGGGTTTTCTCACATTTTTGGGCGAAAGCTGCTATAGGTGGTGTGATTTTCGGTGTCGGAATGACCATCGCCGGTGGTTGTGCGGTAGGTACGCTCTGGCGTATTGGTGAAGGACAGTTTAAACTTTGGTTATCAGGAATTGGCTTCCTGCTGATGGCCCCGATTTCCAAACTTTTTATCGTTCCTTTTGTCGATGGACTTCTGCCTCATAACATGAAATTTAAAAGCTTCCTGCCCGACTATATCGGATACGGCGGATCATTTGCCCTCGTGGCAGCAATTCTGCTCTTCTGGTACTGGTTTGTGAAGTGGAATGAAAAAACAGGAAAATTCAGCGCATTTTAAAATAACAGCTATGAAAAACAAATTCAGACTTTTAATGATTGCCTTTCTCGCTGTTAGTGTAGCTTCCTGTGTTGGAATTTACGAAGACGGCTCTGAACTGGCCAAAGCCAATGCTGATAAGGTTACCCAAATCAGTGTTGCCGAGTTAAATACGATTCTCGAATCTGAAGATGCCGATTATAAACTCATCGATATTCGTGAAGCAAATGAATACCTGCTTGGAAATATTCCCGGATCAGCAAATATTCCCCGTGGGATGCTCGAGTTTGTAATTAATGATGAAGATTACTGGATGGATAATTTTTACAGCTATCCTCCGGAGAAAGATACTAAAATCATCATTTATTGCAAGAGCGGTATGCGCGGAATTCTTGCTGCTGTAACACTGCAAAAACTAGGATTTACTAATGTAGTGAACCTCGAAGGCGGATTTATGGCATTTGATCCCGAATTTGATGAATCATCAGCAACTCCTCAATCCTCTGGTGGATGTGGTGGCTGATCCAATTAATTAAAGAAAAACCAAACCTAAACACAAATAAGATGAAAAACAAAAAGTTCTTAAACGTTTTAATGCTTCTCGCATTAGCTTTCGCAGTGGTAATTACATCGTGCCGTAAAGACGATGATGACGAAGATCCTCCCGTAACAACTGATTATTATGGTGAGTTAACAACTTATCTGTCCGCAAACAATATGGATCTTCCTGACATGATTACAGGCTGGACCATTTCAGCTCATGATCTGGATTCACTAGGTACTACTAACTATTTTATCATAGATATTAGGAGTCAAGGTGTATTTGATACTGTAGGTCATATCGATGGTGCTCATAACTGTGCATTGGCAGATATCTTAGATACTGCTGCAAATGCAGGCGGAAAACCTATTGTTGTAGCATGCTACACAGGTCAAACTGCATCATGGGCAAATGTTGCTCTCCGTCTTAGCGGATATGCTGACAGCAAAATTCTTCTTTTCGGTATGAGTTCATGGAACTCTGTATTCGACAAGTGGACTGCTAACACAGGAGACATTGCTATTGGTGATCCTAACTGGGTAACAACTGCTGAACCTACTCCTGTAACTTTCGCAGCTCCTTCACTAACAGCAACTGCAACAACCGGAGCCGGAATTCTTGCCGAGCGTGTGGATTACATTCTTACACTTGGCCTGCAGGGTGTATCCGGTGCTGATGTTCTTGCTAACCCTGGTAGTTATTTCATTAATAATTACTGGTCAACAACAGATTATACCGGATATGGCCATATCGATGGTGCATACAGAATTAAAGAAACCCTTAACTTCACAGACAATGGGTACCTTAGTTTGAATTCAGCCGGAGAAGTGGTAACATATTGCTATACCGGACAAACTTCAGCTGCAATTAGTGCTTATCTGACCGTTCTTGGCTATAATGCCAAAACTCTCAAGTTTGGTGCAAACGGAATGATATATAGCAATATGACTGCTCATATCTGGACCGCTTCAGGATCATATCCTTATGTAACAACTCCTTAATTATTATAAGCCATGAAAGCTATTTACAGACTTAGCATTCTTTTCGCCGTGTTGCTGCTCACTTCAACCTCTGTATTCTCACAGGGATGTATGGGTGGCGACTCCGGCGGTGGCGTTAAAGTAAGAGGTTTTATCCAGCCGCAGTGGAGCTACGACTTCCTCGGCACTGATGATGATGGCAACAGTTTGGACGAAAACTCTTTTTATTTTAACCGCGCCCGTCTTGGTGTTTTAGGTAGTATCATTTATGATATTGATTATTATTTCTTTATGGAAATGAGCCCCTTCAAAACCCCGGCGGCTACTCCGTATTTGCTCGACGCGTATGTGTCATACACCCGCTTTGCTCCATATGCAAAGATTTCTTTGGGTCAGTTTAAGTCACCTTTTAGTTTAGAGCAAAATACAGGTTGTTCAGAATTATTTACCGTTAACCGTTCCGATGTTGTTACACAACTTGCCGGACCTATGCGTGACATGGGTGTAATGGTAAGTGGAGGTAACGATACTACCCTTATTCGCTACAGTGTTGGTTACATGAATGGAACCGGACTTGGTGTATATGATGATAACGGAAACAAACACATGGTCGGACGTCTTACCATTAAGCCGCTCGAATTCATGCATTTTGGCGGAAGTTTCAGAACCGGAAAAGTAAATCCGACAAATCCTGATTCAGTCAAAAACGACTTGTATCGTTATGCAGCTGAAATGAAGATTGATTATAAAAACTTCATGATTCAGGGTGAGTATATGATGGGACTGGATCGTTTGTATAGTGCCTCTATGGTGCCTATTTATGGTGGTTGTGGCGGAATTGTTGGTTATGATACCAAAACTGCCGGCGATTATCACAAAAGCGGTTACTATGTGATGGCATCAGATAAGACCAACTGGAACCTGGAACCGGTAATTAAATTCGACTCATATACTGCCGATGCAGACACCACCAACGCATGGAGTGATCGTTTTACAGTTGGTTTCAACTATTTTATTAACGACTACTCACGTCTGCAGGTTAACTATGTTTATGTAAACGAGCCGACAGCTATAACCAATGACATGTTTATCATTCAGCTGCAGGCAAAATTCTAACCGAAAAAAAGAAAATTAATCATGAAAAAGACAATTTCAATACTGGTAATGTTCATAGCTTTCTTGAGCTTTGCCAGTGCGCAGATGACTTCTACAAAGAGTCTGAAGTCTGCAATAGACAACAATTCTGTAATCTGTATTGATGCCAGATCAGCCGGAGATTATAATGTGTCTCATATTAAAGGTGCTATCAATATTGATGTAATGACTCTTTGTGATGGAAATTCAATGAAGAGCCCATCAACCATGGCTTCTATCTTTGCTGCAAATGGAGTTTCTAAAAACAGCGCTATCGTTATTTATTGTAAAACTGGTCTTCGTGCCGGTCGTATGTACTTCATTCTGAAGTATATGGGTGCAACAAATGTAAAATGCCTCCATGGAAACATGGCAGGTTGGGTTGCAGGTCGTAAGCCGGTAACCAATAAAGCTACCAAGAAAAGTGGTGGATCATTCTCAGCCGGGAGCAATAGCTCAATGGTATGTGATAAAGCCTATGTTCAGTCAAAAATGGGAAGTGCTTCTACCGTAATTGTAGATACCCGTTCAGCTGATGAATATGGTGCGGGTCATGTTGATGGCGCCATAAATATTCCTTATACTTATTTTAATAATCCTGAAACCAAACTGAAAAGCTCAGGCGAACTTACTGCCCTTTTCAATGGTAAAGGTGTTACAAGTAGCAAGGAAGTTATTCTTTATTGCAAAACCAGTTCTTCAGCCAGCTATGCATGGTTTATCCTGCATGAGTTACTGAAGTATCCTAATGTAAAAGTTTTCGAAGGTGGATATTCTGCCTGGTAAATAAAAAACTAGTATTATGAAAATCAGAATTCTTTTCTCAGTTTTTGCAGTGGCTTTGCTGCTGGCTTTCACATCATGCAATCCCGATGCCGATAAAACTTACGGCTCGGCTGATGAGATGGTAAGCTATGCAAAAGAAAATATCAAGACCATTAGTATTGATGAGTTTCACGCAGAGTTTGCAGAAGCAGAACATTTAACAATTGTTGATGTTCGTGAACCTGAAGAATTCGCTATTTCATGCATCCCGGGGGCCGTTAATGTGCCCCGGGGTGTATTGGAATTCAAGATTGGCAATGAAGTACCACGCAGCGAGAAAGTATATGTGTATTGCGATAATACCAATCGCTCTGCACTTGCTGTATATGATATGAAAAAGCTGAAGTACTGCAATGCTGTATTGATTGATTCGGGATTCGACGTTTGGCAGGAAAAATATCCTGAAGATGTTGAGCTCGAGCCCTCATCAGGTTCAGAAGATAACGCACCAGCTGCTCCCGCCGGAGGCGGTGGTTGTGGTGGATGATCCAAACATTAAATAAAAGAACTTATGGCAAAATTGACTATTGGATTATCATCGGGAAGCATTGATAAATTAACTGGAGCCGGTGTTATGATGACCGGTGCGGCTGCCGATGATTATGAAATTGAAGTTTATGTGCTGCTTACAGCAGCCCGAGCCTTTATAAAAGGTAATGAGACTCTCACAGATTCAGTTGTGGAATATCCCGCACATAGAGAGTATATGATTGATAAGCTCAATGAACTGAATACCCCTTCATGGTATGAGTTTTTTGAGCAGGCCAAAGAATTTACCGATGTGAAAATCTATATCTGTAGTTTGGCCGGAAAACTCTGGGGTGGGGAGAAAAAAGAAGATTTTGTAGATATTGTTGACGGTCTTTGTGGAATTGGACAGTATCTGGATGCTGCAAATGAGGCAGATCTTCATATTAATATTTAATATGTGATGCAAATCACATAAGAAGTTCTCCAAACTCACAAAAGACGTATTGTCAGGATATAATGAGTTGTTATTTTTGTAACGCATATCCTGCATGATTTTTAAATGAATGATTAACTAAAAACAAAAGAAATGGAAACCTCAGAATTGAACAACTTAAGCGTAAACAAAACTGTTGATGCACGCGGAACAGCATGTCCGGGACCTCTGCTTGAAGCAAAAAAGGCCATTGGCGGATTAGGTTCAGGTGAAATAATGGAGCTTTTATCAGCCGATGAAGGTACTCGCGTAGATGTTCCGAAATGGTGTAAAAAACAGGGACACGAATATCTTGGAACTCTTGAGGAAAGCGGCTATTTTCGTATTTTCCTGAAAAAATCTTAGTATTATGAACGCAAAGTTGAATGCACGTATTTTAGTGTTTTCTACCGAAAAAATTTCAGATCCTGCCATTGATATGGCAGGATTACTGAAATTGCACTACTCTCCAAAAGTGTATACAATTCCGGTTCCGTGTTCAAGTGCAATAAAGACAAAATGGATTTTGCGCGCATTTGAACAAGGTTTTGATGGTGTATTCATTGCTGCCGACGGAAGTGATTGTCCTTATGGTGAGACTTGCACGGAAAAAACAGGAGAGATCGTGAAAAAGACTCACGAGATTATGAAAGAAAATAACATTGATCCAATGCGTCTGAAAATGGCTGCAGTATGCTCTGTTTGCAGCGAGTCATTTGTAAAGCATGTAAAGACTTTTAACGACGCTTTGATTAAATCTAAAACTGCCGAATAATGCCAAACGTTGAAAAGAAATCATTCGATGCCCTGATTGTAGGTGCTGGTATAGCAGGTATAGAATCTGCAATTAATATTGCTGACAATGGAATGCAAGTACTACTTGTTGATAAAGATCTGACGGTTGGTGGAAAAATGATTATGTTAAGTAAGGTCTTTCCTACGCTCGACTGTGGAGCATGCATTACCACACCAAAAATATCTGAGGTTGCCCGTCATCCAAATGTTACAATATTGACCAATACAAATGTATTGCATATTGACAAGCAGGATAAGCACTACTTTAAAGCAAAAATTGCTGAAAAAGCACGCTACGTTGATATTGCCAATTGTACAGGTTGCCAGCTATGTGAGGAAGTTTGCCCGGTTGTTGTACCTGATCAGTATCAGTATGGTATGGTCGGTCGTAAGGCTGCATATATTCCTTTTAACATCGCCAGCCCGCGTGTAGCTAGTATAGATATTGAAAACTGTACTTTATGTGGCGCATGTGAAAAAGCATGCCCAACCCAGTGTATAGATTTTACACAGGAAGATCAGGAATATGAAGTCATAGTAAAATCTGTAATCATTGCTACCGGATTCGACCTTTTTGATGCTAAGGATATTCCCAGGTTTGGTTATGGTACTGCCAAAAATGTAATCACTTCCATGGAGATGGAGCGCCATTTGGCCCCCACACGTCCGTACAATCATGTTCTTCGTCCCGGGGACGGTAAAATGCCGGATAATATTGCATATGTACTTTGTACAGGATCACGTGATTTAACTGTTGGAACCCCGATTTGTTCACAAATCTGCTGCATGTACTCTATTAAACAGGCTCAATTGTTAATGGGTGCACTTCCAATGGCAGATGTGACTATATACTATATCAATATCCGTTCTTTTGGTAAAGGATTTGAAGAATTCTATGAACAGGCTAAAGGCATGGGTGTAAATATTATTAAAGGTAAGATTGGTCAGATAGATGAGTTGGAGAATGGCGATCTAATGCTGAGATATGAGGATATAAAACAGGGTAAACTTGTTGAGAAGAAACACGATATGGTTGTGCTTTCTGTGGGTGCTTTGGCCAATGAGAGTCCCAAGAATTTGTTTAAAGAAAATCAATGGGAAACTGATAAATTCAATTTTGCATGCCAGAAAGATCTCTTCCATACTCCTTCATTAAGCAGTATTGAGGGGGTGTTCTTAGCCGGCACCACCAGTGGGCCTATGGATATTCCGGATGCGATCCTAAGTGCAGGAGCAGCATCAATGGAGGCAATTCGATATATTAAACAAGCAAAGGTTGAGATATGAAAAAGAAAATAGGTGTTTACATTTGTCATTGTGGCGGTAATATTTCCGACTACGTTGATGTAGAAAAAGTAAAAGAAGCTATTGCCAAAGAAGAGGGCGTTTTTATTTCTAAAACAACCATGTTTGCTTGTGCTGATTCCAGTCAGAACGAAATGATCTCTGATATTCATGACAACGAACTCAATGCCGTAATTGTAGCTTCTTGCTCTCCAAAACTTCACGAAATTACTTTTCAGGCTGTAACAGAACGCGCCGGGCTGAATAAATACAATTATGTTCATGCAAATATCCGTGAACAGGTGTCCTGGTCTCACGGCCATGACAAAGAAGGAGCAACTTCCAAAGCAATTCAAATAGTCAGAGCTGCTGTTGCCAAGGTTCGACTTTCAGAGTCTATTGAACCTCTTGAAGTTGATACTACTCAGGCTGTTCTGGTTCTGGGTGCCGGTATTGCCGGTATGAAAGCAGCTACTTCACTTGCTAAAATGGGTACGAAAGTGTATTTAGCTGAACGCGAGCATTTCGTAGGTGGTCGTATTGCCCACTGGGATGTTTTATGTACTACCAACGAAACAGGTAAAGAGTTGGTGACAAGGCTTTATACAGAGGTAATGGCTGATAAGAATATTTCGCTTTATACCGGTGCTGAACTAATTGATAGCAGTGGAAGTAAGGGTAATTATAAAGCCAAACTGAAATTGAAGCCAAGGTATGTTGCCGAT
>PKSX01000151.1 GCA_002869435.1 Marinilabiliales bacterium
TAAAGTTGATTTATGAAAAAATACGCCGGCAGGCAGATTTATTAAAAATTGTATTTTTGTTCAAAATAAGAAGTCAAATGGATAAAGCGGAGCAAAATAAGGATCGTTTTGATCGATTCAATGACAAAGAAATGGAGCAGTTGGAAATTCCGGAGGAAGGTTTTATAGGGTTACTTGCCTATGGCGACCTGGGGCTGTTGGCTTGGAGAAAAGTCAGAGACATTAAAATTTACAGAGACAACGGAGAGGCTATAAAGACTAAGTTCAATGACGAAGAATAAACGACTTGCAAAAAAGGTTCTCCTGATTGGGTGGGATGCAGCCGACTGGAAGATTATTAATCCCTTAATGGATGCAGGTAAAATGCCTGCTCTTGAGAAGTTGGTCAATAATGGTGTTATAGGAAATCTGGCAACGCTCGATCCACCTCTCTCACCTGTACTGTGGACCTCTATTGCCACCGGAAAGCGTGCTGATAAACATGGTATTATTGGTTTTGTTGAGCCCGATCCTGATGTGGGTGGCGTAAGACCTGTAAATGTGACCTCCAGAAAAAGTAAAGCCATTTGGAATATTCTGCAACACGAAGGCTTAAAAAGCAGCATATATAGCTGGTGGCCCAGTCATCCTGTGGAACCCATTTCAGGGATAATGGTATCCAATTACTATCAGAAATGCGACAGCCCGGAAGTTAAGGGATGGTTTATGCCTGATGGTACTGTGCAACCGGAAGAGCTTCGAAAAGACTTTTTCAAGCTCAGGGTTCATGTTAAAGAGCTGACCGGAGATATCTTGCATCCATTTATTCCAAACCTCAACAATATTGATCAGGAAAAAGACCGTAGAATTGTACCTCTGGCCAAGATATTGTCTGAAACTGTAACAACCCATGCCGCTGCCACTCATGGATTGCGTAAATACGACTGGGATTTTGGTGCCGTATATTTTGATGGTATAGACCATACCTGCCATGGCTATATGAAGTTTAGTCCTCCGAAATTAGATAGTGTTGATGATGAGGATTATGAGAATTACAAGAATGTGGTGGAAGGCATGTATATCTTTCACGACATGATGCTGGACCGATATATGGAAATTGCCGGTGAGGACACCATCTTTGTGCTGATTTCAGATCACGGATTTAATTCAGACTATATGCGCCTTGCAGAAATGCCAAAGTGCAATACGGCGCCTGCTTTCGACCATAGTCCGTTTGGAATAATTTGTATAAGTGGCCCCGGCATTAAAAAGGATGAAAGAGTATACGGATCTACATTACTTGATATTACCCCAACAATTCTTGCCATGTTTGGCCTACCGGTTGGCGATGATATGGACGGTAAGGTGCTGGCCAATATTTTTGAAGAAGAAATGATTCGCGAATCTATTCCTTCATGGGAAGATGTAGAAGGGGAGTGTGGCATGCATTCTCCCGATAAACTTGTGGATACGCATGAATCTGCCGAAGCTTTGCGTCAGCTGGTTGAGCTGGGATATATTGAAGATCCGGGTGAAGACAGTGCTGCTGCTGCAGAAAGATCTATACGTGAAGGGAAGTATAATCTTGCTAAGATTAAGAATGCAAGACGTAATTATGAGGAAGCCTTAATTGATTTTGAAGAATTATACCATGAGGATTCAGATGATATGAGGTTTAACCTAGAGCTGATAAGAAGCTATCTGCATTTCAAGAGATTTGAGGATGCAAGAAAGGTAATCGATAATTTTAAGAAGACCAGAGATGCCCATATCGTTGAAATAGATTTTCTCGATGGTATTGTCTCTTTTAACGAAGGTGATACACCCAAGGCACTTGAAATTTTTGAGAGACTTTTAAAAACAACACAGAATCAGCCGGGGATCAACCTTCAGGTAGGAATGATTTTCATGCAGGCCGATGATTATGATAAGGCTATCGAATTGTTCCGCAAGGAACTGGAGATAGATGATAATAATTCGCTTGCATATTATAATCTGGGTGTTGCAAATCTGAAAATGCGGAAATTTCAGAATGCTGCAGATGCATTCTTAAGTTGCATCGGGCTAACGTATTCAATGCCTGCGGCTCATTATTTCCTTGCGGTTTCACTCTATCTTTCAGATTTTAAGAAAGAAGCGGCCAATGCGTTTAATATTTTTCTCACCATGGCCCCGGCCAACATGAATGCAAGGATATTCCTTTCTAGAATTTATCAGGAAATGGGCGATCCAAAATTCAAATCCTTAAACGAACAAGTTATGAATATGAAAAAAGGCGAAGTAGTAGTCGTTTCGGGGCTGCCCCGTTCAGGAACCTCAATGATGATGCAGATGCTCGATGCGGGTGGATTGGAAATTATGACCGATAATACGCGTCAGGCCGATGATAATAACCCGAAAGGATATTATGAGTACGAACCGGTAAAAAGCCTTGCCAGGGATTCTTCATGGATGCCCGAAGCTGATGGAAAAGTTATTAAGGTTATTGCTCAGTTATTAAAGCATCTTCCTGATGGATTTACATATAAAGTAATCTTCATGGAAAGAGACCTCAATGAAGTGCTCACTTCTCAACAAAAAATGCTGGGTAAAGATCCAAAGTCATTCCCAATGGCCATTGCCGAAACTTTCAAGAAGGATCTTGTGAGAATCGACAATTGGTTTGAGATGCAACCCAATATTGAGGTGATGAAGGTGAGCTATTCAGACATCATTGCTTCTCCTGAAGAATATGTTGAGAAAATCGTAAGTTTCCTTCCGGAATGTGAACTTGACGCGGGTAAGATGCTGACAGCCATTGATCCTGAGCTCTACAGAAACAAGGCATAACCGTTTCATATACGAATCTTTATTTGGCATATTCTATGCTGAAACATAGTGTTTTTCGCTACTGTTGTGGTTGTTTTTTTACTTGAGTTAATGTGCTATGATAGCAGCTTTTATATATGCGTTTAACGTTAAGTTAACAAATAAGCATGGTTATTTATTTGACTAGGTATTCTATTTATTTTACATTTGTGCTAAATAAACCAAATTTCTATGCTTATGAAGAAATCTACTCGTTTTGAAGATAAACTGAAAGTTTATGCTTCGCTTGCTATGGGTGTTGCCGGAATCGGTGTTGCCAGTGGACAGGTAGTTTATCATGATGAAAATCCTGATGTAACTATTACAACCGCCGGAGATTCAATTTCCATTGATATGGATGGTGATATGACCATGGACTTTTCAATTAAAAGACAAGATTGGTCAGCTGGTGGTACCACTACTGTATTGAGACCGGTTATCGGAAACGGTGCTATGGGTACTTACACTGGTATTGTACC
Organism: Marinilabiliales bacterium; assembly: GCA_002869435.1. GTDB lineage: Bacteria > Bacteroidota > Bacteroidia > Bacteroidales > DTU049 > BM518. The sequence goes on from PKSX01000151.1 coordinate 3,306, forward strand.
TTATCTTTCAGCTCTTGCCCTCAATGCTCCTATCAACTCATCAGGTAACTGGGTAGTAAATGATGGTACAAGTGCACAGTATCACAAAATGTGTCTTGCTTCATCATACAGTGGCGCTTATTATGGCAACTTTGGTGATCAGAATGATCATTATATTGGTGTAACATTTATAACCGGTGGTAACTACCACTATGGTTGGATTCGCGTTGCTGATCTTCCTCTGAATGGTTCAGTTGTAACTGTTAAAGATTGGGCTTATGATGCAACTCCTGATACACAAATTCTTGCCGGAGCAACTGTAACAAACATTGAGCAAGGTGTTATCAACGATGCTAACATTTTTGCTTATGACAAGCAGGTTACTATTAAACTCAGCGAGCAGGTAGAAGGAACCGTTCGTATTTACAATGCACTTGGTCAGGAAGTTTATTCAGACGTGATCAGTGATGTAAACATGGTTATCGATATGCCAACAGCTCAGGCTGGTATCTACACCGTTGTTGTTGAGTCAAACAACTACGTTACACAGAAAAAAGTTAGTCTCTAAACCAGATAACTTCTGAAACGGGCTGTGAAAACAGCCCGTTTTTTTTATGCAAAGTTTTTTGCTGTAGAATTAAAAAAATTCATATTTTTGCAGTCCGCTAATCAAAGCGGCAGTTTTACCCGGAGAGGTGGGTGAGTGGCTGAAACCACCAGTTTGCTAAACTGACGTACCTGTAAAGGGTACCGGGGGTTCGAATCCCCCTCTCTCCGCCAGACAAAAAGCCCGTTCACATTCTGAACGGGTTTTTTCATGCCCGATACGAGCGAAACTTGTTTCAGCGAGTATTGGGCTGAAAAATCCCAAATAAATAACGCAGGTATTTATTCAGGGCTTTTTGTTTGAAGCCACCCCCCTTTGGGGATCACGAGCGAACGCAGTGAGCGAGTAATCCCCAACTTCCGCGAAATCGAAGTGAGCGTAGCGAGCGGAGATTTCAGGAAGTACTAGAGAAAAGACGTAGTGAATGAGTAATCCCAAGGTTTGGAGAGTGAGAGCGAACGAGAATTTCAGGAAGTAATGTGAAAATACTCTTCCGGTCTCATAGTGTTAATGCTCACATTATTATAAATTGTTGTTATGAATATGCATAATTGTGAAATGCTTAACTATTAAGATGCTGCAAAGTAATTATATAGTTGCTATCACTATTTCTTATTATTTATTTTAGTGAATTCACATTGAAGAAAAGTAGTATATTTGTCGCTTGTTAATTTTAACGGTTTTTCATTATAAAACCAGATTGAAAAGCCTAGAAATAAAAGAAATATGAAGAATCTAAAAAGCGGTGAATTCTTAGTAAAAGAAACCGAATCGTCAAATGTATTCATTCCTGAAGAGTACAATGAAGAGCAATTGATGATCGCTCAGACCATCAAAGATTTTCTTGATGCAGAGCTTTTTCCTATTTTGGATGATCTTGATAAAGGAGATCGCGACCTGATGGCACAAACCGTTAGAAAAGCCGGTGAGCTTGGTTTAATGGGTATTGCCATTCCGGAAGAGTACGGTGGTTTTGAGCAATCATTTGTAACTCAAATGCTGGCGGCCGAAAATATTGGTGCCGGGTATTCTTTCTCTGTTGCTTTTATGGCATCAACTGGTATTGGTACATTGCCTATAATGTATTACGGAAACGAAGAGCAAAGACAAAAATATGTAACCAAACTGGCCAGTGGTGAGTTTATCGGTGCATACTGCCTTACCGAGCCCAATGCCGGTTCAGATGCAAACTCAGGTAAAACCAATGCGGTATTATCAGAAGACGGTAAGCACTATATTCTGAATGGACAGAAAATGTGGATCACCAACGGTGGTTTTGCCAATACACAGGTGGTTTTTGCAAAGATTGACAACGACCGCGTTTTAAGTGCTTTCATCGTAGAAAGCGATATGGAAGGTGTTGTTATCGGACCCGATGAGCATAAAATGGGTATCAAAGGTTCTTCTACAACCCAGATCTATTACAACGATGTAAAAGTTCCGGTTGAAAACCTGCTTGGAAAACGTGGTATGGGATTCCGTATTGCGCTGGCTATTCTTCACATGGGCCGCGTTAAGCTGGGTGCCAATGTGATTGGTGGTTCAAAAAAATCTACCACCGATGCCATCAGATATGCCAACGAGCGTAAGCAGTTTAATACATTGATTTCTTCTTTCGGAGCCATCAAACATAAAATTGCCGAAATGGCTATCCGTGCATTTACCCTCGAGTCTTCCATTTACAGGGTAAGTAACGATATCGACGATTTGATGGTAGAGCTGAAAGCCGATGGAATGGATAAAGGCCTGGGCTCAATCGAAGCCATCAGCCACTACGCTGTGGAAGCTGCCCTGCTGAAAGTATACGGATCAGAAGTTCTCGATTTTATTGCCGATGAAGCCGTACAGATTCACGGTGGTATGGGATACTCTGCCGAGATGAATACCGACAGGGGTTACCGCGATTCACGTATCAACCGTATTTTTGAAGGTACCAACGAAATCAACCGTCTCTTACTGGTAGAAACCGCCATTAAGCGTGGCCTGAAAGGCGATTTCGATATGGCCGGTGTTGCTGCTGAGTATTTCAATACTATGGATAGCTGCCGCGAGGATAAAGTTGATGGCGAATCATTCTTCGATCAGAAACTGAGATACATCAGAAACTTCAAAAAAGTTGCATTGATTCTTATTCACAATGCTACTCAGAAACTCGGAAAAGATCTGCTAAAAGAACAGGAAGTAATCAATAATATCAGCGATATCATGATCAGCATTTATACTTCAGAATCTCTGGCACTGCGCATTAAGAAGATTGCCGATAAGGGTCTGAAATCGAATATTGATCTGTATAAAGATGTTCTGGCCGTTAATATTTATGATGCTTCAGGCATTATAACCAAGAAAGCCATGGACGCTGTGTATTCACTTGAAGAAGGCGAAACTGCCGACAAGATGAGAAAAGCGCTTAGCAATATTGCATGTGTAGCCGGTGTTAACGTAAAAGATGCAAGACGCAGAATCGCCGATTTCCTTATCGAGGAAAACGAGTACAAACTGTAATACATATCTTATATGATATACGAATCCACCTCTGTTTGGGGGTGGATTTTTTTTGTGGGTGGATGAGGGTTTTTAGCCTCGTATGTTTATGGAACACAGATGACACGGACTAAAGCACTGATGGGCGCTGATTTTTGGGAACACATCCCGATAGCTATCGGGATGGCACAGATTGCACAAATTTTGCACTGTATCGCATTTCGGGGTTGTCTTAATGCTGCGTGACGTCTAAAGACATCACGCAGCAAGCTTTTTATACCGCCTTTGGCGGCATTATTCAAACATACCATAGCATTTCACTTTGTTCATGCTATTGGTTGTTTGATGTAAGATTAGCACAGATCTTTTTATGCACCGCGTAACGCTTGGGGGTTACTGGTGGCAGAATGCCAAGCAGAAAATTATTTTGAGTTTTTACTGCCTTTAATCCATTTTATTCTCCAGATATGCTCTGGTTTCATCATCAATACTTTTAATCTTTTTTCGCTCTTTCAATGAAAATACACTAAAACGTAATTTATTATCAGAATATTCAAGACTTAATTTTGAAAAACCAAGTTTTGGTTCTTTCAGATCTATATTTGAAAGATTATCCCATGTGAAAAAGTAACTACCCTTTAACTTATAGGCATGGAAATTATTAACACCATGTATGTGTATCCCCATATAAGTAATTGCTATGAGAAAGTATTTCATTTTGACCAAGGAGAATTCATCAGCTTCTATTATTGTCTTTATCAGCGACTTTGCCTCTTGTGAACAGAAATATCCTATCAGTTTCTCTCTTTCTTTTAAGTTTGTAAGAATCAAATTATTGGCTTTTTCTTCATATTTTTCAATCATAATTTCTCTATCTTGTTTTTTAATAATAAGCAAATCTATTAAAATATATACAATACAGCATAATTATTAATCTCGGACACCAGCGAAATTCGGTGCATTTGTGTAATCAATGGATAATAAAACCGTAGTTTAATACGCAGAATTAAATAAACTATATTCTTCTTATGCCCTCATTCGCCGGGCGGGCATAGACAGTGTGAGTGTGAGAGCGAGAGCGAAGATATTAGCCCCCGGCCCGCAATCCGTGTCGAGCCAACCCGCAGGGTAGTTGATAGTGGCAGTGCAGTTCTTTTGGCCACGCGGTTCCATGATGTGATAATACACGATAAAAATGCATTGCACCATTATTCGGAATACATTATGAATAACCCGTTGAAATGGGACAAGGATGAATTTTTTATGAAATAACGTAGAGACAAGGCATGCCTTGTCTCCGTGCAACGATGAACGTTGCAATAAATGTAAAGAGCCAACGCATGCGTTGGCTCTACATTTAATTAATGAATAAAAAAATACATATCATCATGCCGCGGTTCAATATATTTCCACCCATATCAGCGAAACTTTCGCTCAACCCATAAAACTTGCAAACAGAATAATTAATATCTTTGTTTAATATTAAAAATGTATAATTATGAAAAGAAAATTATCTCTTTTGCTCTTATTAAGCTTCATGTCTGCTTTTGTGGCTTTTGGCCAATGCGTTTCTTTTTACGATGGCTTTGAATCGGGTACTTTTGCAAGCCCCTGGGCTAACGGCACCGGTACCTATACTGTTACTGTTCCATCCACCAGCCCGGCTGTAGGAACCTATAACCTCAGCATGGCTTCCACAGGTTCAGGGGCGCACCACGACGGGCCATACGCTACTTTTCCGGCCAGCCAGCCTACTTATGTATCGTGGTACATGCGTTCAGATAACACCAGCACCGCCAATGGCTATTTTGTTTTGGGCGATGCCAGTATTGCCTCAAACAACGGCATTCTGTTTTGTTATTTCAATAGCGGTAGCACGCTGAGGTTTTACGCCAGTAGCGGATATAATTATCCAATAACGGTAAACACTTGGTACCATGTTGAAGTTAAGGACATTGACTGGACGAATAAGAATATGGATATCTATATAGACGGTGCTTTGATACTGACCGACTGGCCCTTCCGTAACACCTCCAGTACAGATGTTTCGCAGCTTGATCTGTACAGCCTCAATGCAGCCAATGCAGAATACGACGATATTTATATCGGCCATCCGCCCATAAATGTTAGTTCTTCTTATACCGACCTGGGTTGCTATAACGACAGCAGCGGCACAGCCGGTGTACTGGCCACAGGTGGTGACGGAAATTTCAATTATTTCTGGATGCCCACCGCCGATACTTCCGCAAACATAGGCGGCCTTGATGCCGGTACATATACTTGTATCACTACCGACGGTAATGGCTGTATTGATACGCAAACAGTTGTTATTAACGAACCTCCGCAGATTTACACTGATGTTGACACCACCATTTGTGCCGGCGAAACCTGGGTGGTAGGTACCAGTACTTATACCACTACCGGTTATTATACCGATGTGTTTCCAGCAAGTAATAGCTGCGACAGTACGGTATACACCAACCTTACGGTAGCCGATAGTATTGATATAGGCACCACCGTGACCGGAGATACCATTTTTGCCAATTCAACAACGGGAACCTATGCATGGGTAAATTGCGACAGTGCGTATCAGGTTATACCCGGAGAAACGGGGGCCTGGTTTGTACCGTTGATTACGGGAAATTATGCTGTAATTGTTACCGTTGGGGCGTGCAGCGACACCAGCGACTGTGTGTACCTGTCGCCAGCTTCTGTAGAAGACTATCAATGGATGAATGATATCAGGGTATTCCCCAATCCGACTTCGGGTATGGTTCAGATTACCGGTATACAAGAGGCAGCCACCCTTTCTCTTTACAATGCCATAGGGGACATGGTGCTGCAGCAAAGCGTTAGCCCCGGCGATTGCATTATCGATTTGAGTGCAAACGATAAGGGGGTATACCTCATACGCATTATGAGCGATGCGTATATAAAGACGCTACAGATAATACGAGAATAAATATTGAAGAAGGCTGTTGAAAAACGGCCTTTTTTATGAAATAACGTAGAGACAAGGCAGCCTTGTCTCTACGCCGACCCGCCAGTGGCATTAAGTTCGAGTCTGTGTTGTGCCAACGCCCATTTGTTGCCCTTATCAACATCTGACCTGGCACTACGAGCAGTTTTTTGTTAATTAATTAATTATCAATAGAAAATGTGCGTCTCCTGGAATAATAGAGTATCTTTACATCAGGTTTATGCCATTTTTGATTTCAATCAGTCATTACTCTTTTTTGCTGCTCATAAAAAACAATCTCTCGCTTTAGCAAATGATTTCTCATTGAAGATTACGGATTGTGAAGCCGACCTTTATGCATTAACAGCAATAAAAGAGGAGAAATATGAAAAAACTTACCTTAGGAGTTATTGGAACTTCCAGAAAAGCAGATGAAAAACGTGTACCTATTCATCCGGACCACTTAACACGATTGCCGGAGAGTATCAGAAAACAATTAATCTTTGAAAAGGGATATGGTGTGCCTTTTGGATTGGATGATGATTATTTTGTGTCACAAACCGGAGGGGTTGCTACGCGTAGTGAATTATTGGGTGAATTGGGTACCGTTATTATTGCAAAGCCAGTATTAAGCGATCTGCAAGAAGTTCGTGAAGGAGGAATAATTTGGGGTTATCCGCATTGTGCACAGCAAAGCGACATTACGCAGGCTGCTATAGACAGAAAATTAACACTCATTGCCTTTGAGGATATGTTTGTTTGGACTCCAAGTGGGCAGGTTGGACGACATACATTTTATAAGAACAATGAAATGGCGGGCTATTGTGCAGTTATTCATGCATTGCAATTAAGGGGTATTGACGGGCATTACGGAAACCAGCGAAAAGTAATTATTTTTAGTTTTGGAGCAGTGAGTCGTGGAGCTATTTATGCACTCAAATCTCATGGTTTCAGAGATATTACCATTTGTATACAAAGGCCTGACCATGAAGTGCGCGAAGAAATCTTAGATGTTCATTATGTTCGTATTCGCGAAGGGAATAAGAATGAGGCCAGAATGGTTACTGTTGAGCATGATGGTACTGTTGAGCCTTTATCAAAATTAATAAGTGAATCTGAAATCATTATTAATGGTACTTATCAGGATACAGACAACCCTATCCATTTTGTCACAGAAAATGAAAAAGATATATTAAAAGCAGGTAGCTTAATAATTGATGTGAGTTGCGACGAGGGTATGGGCTTTTATTTTGCAAAGCCTACAACTTTTAAGAACCCAATTCTAAAGATCGAAAACATAGACTATTATGCAGTTGATCATACGCCAAGTTACTTATGGGAAAGTGCGTCAAGATCAATATCAGCTGCTTTAATTGTTCATTTACAATCGGTTTTAGGAGGGCACGAAAGCTGGATGGAAAATCCTACCATACAAAGGGCCATAAATATTCAGGATGGTGTGATAAAGAAAGAGTCTGTTTTATCTTTTCAAAATCGTGAGGCGGGCTATCCACATGAATATATAAAGGGCTAAAAGGCTGAGGCTGTTTATTTTGTTTATGCCAAATCTGTAGAGACAAGGCATGCCTTGTCTCCCTACAACGTTCAACATTGCAATAAATGTAAAAGAGCCCGGCGCCAGCGAAGCGCGGCGCATCTTAAACAAAACAACATAAAGTGTGAACAAAGTGAAACACTTATGTATGTTTTAATAATGCCGCCAAAGGCGGTATGTGATAATTCAATGCCGGCGAGCGATGTCGCAAGACGTCGCGAAGCACAAAGTCAAGCCTAAATATGATACTGAATAATCTGCGGACAAAAATCATCTTCGTGCTCTTACCCTTTGTGCTCTCTGTGGTCTTTGTGGGAAACCAAAAAGCCCCCTTTCGGAGGCTTCTCTTGTGATTCTGTGTGGCACTATGCCGCAGCAGCAGGCGCAACAACCAACTCAAAGTTGATCTCCACATTTTCTCCTGCGCCAATGTCAACATCATTATCGCGGGCTTCAACAAATCCA
>PKSX01000078.1 GCA_002869435.1 Marinilabiliales bacterium
TTCAAACTTAGCTTTTTCTTCTTCCGTGCAGCCTTTCATCTTGGTTTTCAGAATAGATTGTTGTTTGTCAATCTGTGTAAGCACAAGCATTTTATGTTCTATCTCTCTTGATTTAATGGCTTTGTCAAATACCAACTCTTCCGGGTTAATATCCGGATCTTCAGCAGCAATATTTCGAGGAATAAACTTCTCATGACTAACATCCCTTCGATTAAGAAATGCAGGCGATACAATTTCAATATTATGTTGATGCAGTTTATCCATCACATGGGCTTTCAAAATTGATCTTGTAGTAAAGTATTTTGAGTTATCGTTCAGAAATCCGTGAATCCTGTATGTGACAGAATAATCGCCAAGTTCGAGGATAAACATATAAGGATCTTTTAGGCCACATTCAATAACAGCTTCTTTCATGGCCTCTTCCACATGTGCCCTGGGGATATCATATCCCAATGAAACATCTGCTTGAACCACCAGATTATTATGGCGGTATAGTTTCACGCTTTGACCAATTATGTACAGATTTGGAATACTGACCAGATTGCTGTCTTCGAGTTGTATTTCAGTATGAAACATTCTGCGCTGAGTTACCCGCCCCTGCCAGTCTCCTATTTTTACCAAATCACCGTTTTTATACCGCTTCATGGTGTTGTTCATAATACCAGCAATGATGTTTCCAAGCAAAGTTGTAGAACTAAGGGCTATGCCTGCACTCGTAATTATGGCCAGAAAACTCAGTATTTGACCTTTAAGGTGAATATCAATTGGAAGAGACAGAATAATGAAAATAACAGAAATAAGAACGATTCCAATGGCTACGGCTCCTTTAACCAGTCCGCCCGACATCTTTCCGCTTTTAACACTTCTGAAAATATGTGCGTTCACAATAAGCAATAGGATCATGAGCAGTATAATAACTGCTGTATCGATGAGCTGATAGAGATATTCTGCAATCATTTCGGCTGTTTTTGGAATAAACAAACTTAATCTTTTTTGCGTAAATGTCAAACGCAGGCAATATGGTCGTATTTTTGTGTGTTATAGAATAAAGACCATAATGAAACCAGCGTTTTTTCTTGTTTTACTATTCGCATCATTCGTTATATACGCTCAGCAAACAATTACCGATGATCGTGATGGACAATCATATTCAATTGTTCAGATTGGCGATCAGATATGGCTGGGAGAAAACATGAATTATAAAGCCACAGAATCATGGTGTCCGGAAGGAGCTCCGGAACTTTGCAATGAATACGGCCGGCTCTATTCTTTTGAATCTGCAAAAGACGCATGTCCGATAGGTTGGCGATTACCCACCGATACAGAGTTTCAGCAGTTGGCAGACTACTTGGGAGGAAGTGAAATTGCCGGATTAAAACTAAAGGAAGCGGGCCTCGATCACTGGGCACAAACAACGCGTTTTGTTACCAACTCAAGCGGCTTTTCAGCGCGAGCTTCCGGTAATTTCTGGGGTGATGGTGGATTTGATGAAGTAGGCGAGTGGGTCACATTTTGGACATCTTCTGTTTTTTATAATGAAGAAATGGACGAGTATTATGTTTGGACGTGGACACTCTATGCAGATGATTCTACATTTGAACGCGATTCGGAAGATGTGGAGATGGGTTTGAGTGTAAGATGTATTCAGGATTAACCCGGAAAACGCGCATCCATCTCTTCTTTGATGATTTTGGCTTTTGCGAAAATCAGATTTAGCTTTTCAAAATCAAAAAGCCAATCTTGCAATACATAAAAGCCCATTGAAGATTTAAACTCAACAGCTTTAACAAAATCCAGGTTCAGTTCATTTAGTCCACACACAATTCTTTGATCAATTTTGAATAAATCAAGTAATGCGTTTTGTACTTTATGGGAGTGAAAAACTGTAGATAATATCATTTCGTCATTGCTTTCGGCTTTCACTTTCTTATCCAGAAAGCTGTTTCCGGTACCACTGCGTCCCGAAAAAGACAATTTGCTGAGAAAATCTCTTTTTACGACAGTAAAACGATTTTCGGGATTAATGTTACATGAAAAGAATACTCCGGAGAACATTTCCTTTTTTGTTGCATATGGCGGATCATTGAAAGATATAAGCGACAAACCCCTGTCATCATATAAAACAGCTGTCCTTTTATGCATATTGAATTTTCTGTTGTGAAGCCC
>PKSX01000023.1 GCA_002869435.1 Marinilabiliales bacterium
ATTGTGAGGGAAGCAGACAAAGCCAAACAGCAAAATCGCCTAATGCTTTGCAAAGCCACACAGCAAACACTCAAAAACTCAATGGCACTTCTGGGTATTGAATTGCCTGAGCGGATGTAATAAAAATTCTGTCTGTCCTTCGACCAGCTCAGGATGACAGAATTTTAATAGGTTAATATACGGAAAGCAATAAAACTAAATGTCATGCTGAGCCCGTCGAAGGGTAGTCGAGAAGCATTATTGTTTTTCGGATTTAGGTTGTCAGTTCGAGCGGAGTCGAGAACTAGACAAAATTTCCTAAATGTTTTTGTACATCCACCAATACTTTATACATTGCAGGAATAGTAAAACTATACTCCTATCCGCGTACATCCGTATATCCCCAAAAAACAGCGTTGATCAGCGTCTAAGTTCTCAAATCTCAATTCTCCAGCACCTTCTTTATCCACCCCACCATATATTCCAGTACTTCCGGATCAATGGTCTCTTCAATCATTGCATATTCGGTGGTCATGCCGCTTTCTGAATACTGAAATAAGTGATTTAAATTGTCGAAAATCTTAAAATCTACAATTTGTCCCTTTTTTGGCTGAATAAGCGATTTCATGGCGTTGATGTTCACTTCGGCCGGAACCTGCACATCTGAACTACCGTTTATGGCCAGAAAATTCACCTTTATCTTTTTTAAATATTCCCCGGGATCAAAGGCAATAAATGCTCTGAACCAGGTTGTGTTTACCTGCGACATTATGGTATATGCATACATGTCTGTAAGGCCATATTCGATTATCTGCTCTTCAGTTAAGCCCGCTTTAGTCTCTTCTATCAAAACCTCAATCTTTTTTCGTAGTTCAGTGGCGTCTTTTTCTTCCTGAACAAGCTCGTATAAGGCTGCATTCATTTCGGCCATGTCTTTACGCATTTCTTCACTTTTACCATATCCTTTCAGAATAAGATCATTTTGCAAAACCAAAAGTTCATCGCAGGGGATACCAACACCGGCCATTGAAATGGAAAATGCCAGTTTTTTATTCGATCCTTCCATAATGGCAATCATACCACCTTCGCTATGACCGGCCAGCCCGATCTGATCTTTGCTGACAAATTTCTTTTTTGTAAGAAAATCTATTGCGGCTTCTGCATCTGATGCAAAATCATATGTTGTTGCTGATGAGAAATCGCCTTCTGAGTCTGCAACACCACGGTCATCGTAGCGTAGAACACCAATTCCATTCCGTGTAAAATAGTCGGCAATGACCAGAAATGGTTTATGCTCAAGAAGGCTTTCATTTCGATCTTGCGGACCACTGCCGGTTACGAGAACAACTACAGGCCAATCCTGCAATGTGTCCGGGAGTGTAAGCGTTCCAGCCAGCCATATTTTGGCTTTTTTATTATAAAACTTTACGTCTTTGCTGTAATATGGGAATGGTTCTGTTGGTGTTTGAGGACGTCTGATCTGAAAAGCTTCTGTTTCAGGTGTCAGGCCCAGGTTTAGCGTAATTTCTTCTCCCATCTGATACCAAAGCCCGTACATGGTATCTTTATTCACCAAAGCAGAATACTGTGCCCTGAATGCAGGAATCTTTATCCATATGCTGTCTTCCCGGGTTTCAAAAGTCAGGCTTTCAAAATTGATAATCATTTGTTGTGGCATATGCATTAAGCCGGTTAAATCTCCATCTTCAGTTTCCTCAATAGAAAAAACGGTGAAAAATTCTATGCCTTCAGAACTCATTGTTCCCTGCCATATGCCGGTAAACGGGTTTTGTGCATTACATAAGACTCCGCCAAATAATAATACGATGAAAAAGAGTTTTTTCATATCAGATAGTTTTAAGCAAATCTAAGGATTTTAGAAATATACCACTTCGTCTCCGACAAGAATTTTAAATTCTTTCTTTTCAAGGTTAAAGAATATTACAATTCTCACATCACGGCTGTCGTATACAGCAATAAATGCATCGACTAGTGATTCATATAGATTTGCCGGATCAGCTTGTTGTTGCAACGCTTCCTGTTGTCTTATTGCTGCTTCTTTAAGTGTGTAATAGGTTTTGTCAATCATGTACCTGATGATGGTGTTTTCTCCGGGTGCAACTTCAGTTTCCTCTTCCACAACAAGTGCTGTTGAGCTGAATGCAGGAAATCGTGATTTAAACTCATCAATGGTCCGCACAAACTGATAGGCACCCACCTGTACAAATGCCCGGTAAGGCTTAAATTCCATACTGTCAAGCGTTTCCTGTAAGTCTTGTAGTTTTTGATCAAATGGTGTTAGCGTATCTGGCAGGATCTCAGCGAGTGTATCAGGTTCAGGAAAAATGCTGTCCTTTTTTATTGTAGAAACAAAAATATCGAATTGTTCAGATTCTACATTATTGGCGCTGAAATAGAAAGAGCTGTCATAGAGTACAAAATCTCTGATGCTTGATTCTGCATATTCATCAGGAATGAAAGGTATCTCTTCAGGTGTACTCCATGACACTCCGTCAAATTTTGAATAATATGGCTTGTAATAAGCACCATTTTTAACTGAGAAAGTAAGAATCCCATCAGCAGTAAAACGAACATCCACTTCAGGGTTCTCAGTGTTCAATTCAGCAATGGGGTTGACTTTATCAACCTTGTAATTTTCATCCAGCATTGCGAAATACAGATCAAAATCATTGGGGTCCTCTTTTCTTGCGGAAGAGAAAACGATATAATTGGTCCATATTGCAGCCGATTGTTCGCAATAATCATCATTATTAACAGCCAGTCCCGGTGAAATGAATTTTCTGAGTTTGTCTTTTTGGCTGTTTCCATTACTAAAGTATATATTGCCATTGTAAATGGCTTTATATATCAATATTATTTTACCATTAGCACTATTTCCACCAATGGCAGTATGGTCATCAGAGTTGTAGAAATAGCTGTATTTCGATTTTCCAGATTTCGGGTTGTATTCGTAAATATTTTCATTGTTGGCTAATGCTGCTTCTCTCGTTTTTGGATTTATTCTGTCGGATGAAAACAGAATATGTCCGTTATTTAGCACAACAGGACTGTAGTCATTGTAAGTGCTGTTAAACTCACAGGCTTTGCATTCAAGTTTGTCGTTACTGTATAGACTGTCCCATTCGCTGAATGAAAACTGTGCATCAGCGAAACTTGCAAACAGCAATAGCAATATGATAAAGACAAAAAACCTCATTATTCACGTCCTGATTTACGTTCGTTGAATACTTTGCGCACAAACAATACATTGCTTATGGTTGCGTACGTTGCACCGTTACTGACCGCATCAGCCCATGAGCTGTAAGATATTGAATATCCAAAGCTGAAGCTCTGAGCTGTAACCCCTGCATTAAAAATCAAACTGGAATTATCGCGGTAACCGGCTCCAACCCAGAAAATCTTTCTGTATTTATAATCCAGTCCGGCCTGATAGGCAAATATGCCTGAACTCAATGCACCTGATCCCCATGCCTGAAGTGAAGAGTATTCGTTAATAGAAAACTGGTATGCAGCCTGAAAAGAAAAGAGCATCTCGGCTTCATTTGCCCAAAGATCGTTCATAAAATCACTCCTGGTTGGAATGAGTTGAGCCACCGTTATGCCGGCATAGAATGTGTTTTGACTGAAAAATGCGAGTCCGGCTGCTGCATTTACAGTAGGTTGGTTTATAGTGCCTCCGGTTAAAACCGGATCACCAATATCGTTAACAATGGCATCGTGAATATTAAATGAATTTTGTCCTAATGATGCAGTGCCGTGAAAAACAATTTTCTTGGCATCCTCAGGTGCAATATTTAATGTGTACAGGAATGAAAGGTCTGCTTTAACTACAGTACTTAGCCCGGCTTTTTCACGCCTAACATGCATGGCGGCACCAGTATTGTTTCCGAGCGAACTTGAGAAAAACAAATGCTGAAATACCGGCCGGTTATTGAATCCGTCGATACGGGTTCCCGCCATAAAATTGATTTGCGGAACACTAATGTTCATGGACAATGCCGGGTTTTCGAGCTCGGGGGCCAGATTTTGAAATGCTCCCTGATTGATTCCGGTTTGAAACTGCGCCTGTGAAAAAGTCGACGCCAGAATTGCAATGCTGATGATAAATAACTTTTTCATATGGCTTAATATTTAATGTCAATACTGTTTTTATACTCTCTTGTAATGGTCCCATCGCCTAATTTTACGTGGTAATAATAGACCGAATTTGCCGGGGCATTATCTCCAAGCGGATCCCATTCTTCAGCGCAATCAGTACTTGTGAATATGAGTTTGCCCCAGGAATCGTATATATGCAGAGAGTATTCGCTGTAATTGCATGCCCCATCAATGTAATAGGTGTCGTTAAAGCCATCTCCGTTTGGAGTAAGCATATTGGGCATGGTGAAACATGAACCGCTTAAACTTTCAATTCTAACCGTTCCGTTTGAGACACAAGCGCTGTCGTCGCTAACAGTATAATTGTAAACACCTGATATTAGTCCACTTATAGTGAATTGATCAATGGCTGAAAAGCCTACAGGTCCTGTCCATGTTACATTATAGTCAGGTTTTGGGTCGCCACCTGTTACTTGCAAACTTATGGAAGCAAAGGCATCAAAATCGCATTCATTATGAACAACGTCTTCTTCAATGACCATTGGTGTGGCTGATTGATTAATCGTGAAATCGTAATAGGCATCACAGCCTGTTTGGTTATCGGTAATTGATATCGTATATGAACCCGCCAGTAGACTAACTGAACCAATAAATGTTGTGTCAGTAGTTAAATAAAAACTAGTGTCATATGGAGTGTCCCAGCTGTATGTGAAATAATAGCCGGCCATTGCTTCGTCAGCCTGAACTGCAGCTGTTCCCTGAAGACCATTACAAACATAATACACCCCACTTGTGGTATAAGGGATGGTGTCGGTGTTTGGAATAATGATTGTTTGGCTGACCATACAATTCCAGTAATCTGTAACACTAAGGATATAATTGCCTCCACGAACATTATTGATATCTTCTGTGTAGTACAATGAATCAGATTGTTGTTCATGCCATAAATACGTGTAAGGTGCAATTCCTCCACTGATAGTGACATTGGCAGCGCCGTTATTAAAACCATCGCAGGTGCTTGGAGTAATATCGCCTGCAAGATAGGTGATCTGGATTTGTGCCGGTTCAGTTAGGTCATAAATGTAAGTGGCTGTTGTCATTCCTGACTCAGTAACGGTTACACTGTATGTGCCACTTCCAAGGTTATGGATGGCCTGACTTGTTTCTCCATTGCTCCATGTATAGGAGTAAGGAGGAGAGCCAAAATCAGGAACAGCAATAAGTGCTCCGGTTGTGTCACCAAAGCATTTTATGTCGTTTACAACCTGAATTTGCGAAAAAAGGGTTAATCCTGATATCAAAATCAGTACCGAGAATATTATTTTCTTCATAATGGTGGGTTATGAAATTTAGACAAGAAAAAAGCACAGTAGTTTCATTTTACATACGAGTTTTACTGAAAATGGTTCGATAATACCACTCTAAAATTTGTATTTTTGTAATGAAAAAATTAAAAAAATATGTTAATTATACTCTCCCCTGCAAAATCACTCAATTTTGAACCCAAATCCGGAGTGAAAAGCTCTGAAATAAGATTTTCGAAAGAAGCAAAGTTGGTAATGCAAGAATTATTGAAGTACTCAAAACAGGATCTTGAAAAACTCCTGAAGATGAGCTCAAAACTGGCTGAATTAAACTATATTCGTTTCCGTGAATGGAAGTGGCCCCATCCGGAAGCTTCTTCTAAACAGGCCTTGCTCGCTTTCGATGGTGATGTTTTCGATGGCATGGAGACTAAAACACTAACAAAGAAAAATCTTGATTATGCGCAAAACAGTATTCGCATTCTAAGTGCTGTGTATGGAGTGTTGCGCCCGCTCGACCTCATTATGCCATATCGAATGGAAATGGCAGCCCCATTATCTGTTGCCGGATCCAAGAATATGTATGATTTCTGGGGAGAAAAACTGGCTAATAGCATAGAGGCCGACATGAAAGAGAATAATCAAAATGTTTTGCTTAATCTTGCCAGCAGCGAGTATTCAAAAGCAGTTCTTCCACATCTGGATAAGAAAATCAAGGTTATTTCCTGCGATTTTCGTGAACAAAAAGGTGATAAGCTGCAAATGGTGAGTTTCTTCGCAAAAAAAGCACGAGGAATGATGAGCCGTTTCATAATAAATCATGAGATTTCTGACCCGGAATACCTTCAGGGGTTTACAGAGGGGGGGTACCTTTATAAACCGGAGCTTTCTTCCGATTCAAAGTTGATGTTTGTGCGCTGATGAGGCCATTGAAGCAAAACATATTGCGATTGGCTGTACCCAATATAATTGCCAATATCTCGGTACCGTTGCTTAGTCTTGCCGATGCAGCTGTGCTTGGACATTTGCCATCTGAAATTCATTTGGCTGCTGTGGCGTTGGGTGGAATTGTTTTTAATTTCATTCTCTGGGGATTGGGCTTTCTCAGGATGTCCACTACCGGACTCACTGCACAGGAGTTTGGTCGTAAAAGTGACCGGGGCATGGCATTGTCGTTTTACAGGCCGGCAATAATTGCTTGTGCATTTGGATTTATTGTACTGCTTTTGCAGGATCCAATTGGATATATTGGATTCAATTTTATGGAAGCGGAGGAATCTTTAAAGGTTTTGGCATACGATTACTATAAGGTGCGTATTTATGCTGTTCCTGCTGCACTCATGAATTTTGTTATTGCAGGATGGTTACTGGGTATGCAGGATTCAAAACGTGCAATGGTGCTTGTAATTGTTGAAAATTCAGTAAATATCGGACTCAATATTTTCTTTGTTGTGTTTATGGATATGAAAGCTGAAGGTGTGGCACTTGGAACTGTAATTGCACGCTGGATTGGGACTTTGTTGGGGCTTATTCTGATGTTTTCAGCGTATAAGAAACGTCTGCGATGGCCCGGAAGAACTGCTTTATTACAAAGAACTGAGTTGAAGAAACTTTTCAGTGTAAATCTGAATATTTTTATACGTACCATGAGTCTGATTGCCGTATTCACATGGTTTACGTATGCATCCGCCTTAAAAAGTACTGCAACACTTGCCGTAAATACGCTTTTGCTTCAGTTTTTCATGATATTTTCGTTTTTTATGGATGGTTTTGCCTTTGCAGCAGAGAGTCTGGCAGGAAGGTTTTATGGTGCCGGACAATTTAAAGCACTGGGTCTTACGCTTCGAACAATTTTTAAGTGGGGTATTGTTCTTAGTATTGGTTTTTCAATAGCATATTTACTTGGTGGCGATTTCATTCTTAGTGTACTCACCAGTAACGAGAAATTGATTGTGGAAGCCAAAGATTATTTGTTCTTTGTAATTGCTATTCCTATAATATCATTTGCTGCGTTTTTATGGGATGGAGTATATACCGGTCTTACGGCAACCGCTAGAATGAGAAATATTATGCTCATCTCTGCTTTTGCTTTCTTCTTTCCTGTGTATTTTTTACTGGAGTATTTTCAAATAGAATATTATCTCTGGATCGCTTTTCTAAGTTTCTTTATTGCACGGAGTGTTGGGATGACCGCTTTTCGACCGAAAATTTTTTAATCATCTGGTTTTCTTTTGATCATTTAGACCATCAGTTTAGCATAAAAAATGAACTGTTTAATCAATTTATGAAATTGAAGTTAAAATTTATTAGTACATTTAATAAAAAATAATTATGAATAAGGTAGGCCTGTTTTTCGTGTTCTTAGTTCTTGCTTCAGCTTTTGTTTCAGCCCAAAGTGTTGGAGTTGGTAGTACTGCTTTTACTCCCCAAAGTACACTACATGTGTATAATGCTGCAGGTGGTAATCTGTTTCAGTTAAGTAATTCAACAGCTGCTTCAACCGGATTTCAGATTAATATGAATTCGGGTGTCAACTTCAGCGTGATTAACAGGCAGAACGGGTATATGTCTTTTTATACCAATAATACAGAATATATGCGATTGACCAATACCGGGTATTTAGGCGTCGGTACTGCTACTCCTCAGCGCAAAATAGATATTCGTGGTGATGGTGTTTTGTATTGCTCTGGCCAGGGCTTTTCAGAAGGATTTAATGTTTTTCATTCAGCAGGATCCTACTGGACGGGATATAATTTGCATGTTGGTGCTGCCGGCACTGCTCCTTCTGCTGCTACCATGAAGGGTTATTTCAGAGTGAATGCGGCTGGATCAAGACTTCTGATTGGTACTTTCACTGGAGCCACCGACATTGAAGCCATTAGTATCCCTGTTGCTACGGGTTATATTGGTATGGGCAATACTACCCCATATTATCCACTTCATATCCGACAGACCGGGTCGACCCCAATCACACTTCTCAATATTCATGTAAGTGGAACAACCACAGATCAGGCAGGTATTATTCGCTTCACAAATACAACGAATAATAATAGTACTGACCAGTATTCATCATATATTGCAGGAATACGAACAAATTCCCCTTCCAGTGGTGCTCAGGCATTGGCTTTTGGAACTAGTTCTTCTACTGCAGCTCCAGTTGAAAGAATGCGTATCGATCCGAATGGAAATGTTGGAATTGGTACTACAACACCTTCATATAAACTTCATGTAATCGGTCGTTTGAAGACAGATGGAATAAATGAAACATCTGATATAAGACTTAAAAAAAATATTGAGCCACTATCAGGGTCAATAAGCCTGATTCAACAATTGCAGGGTGTTACTTATGAATGGATTAGTCCAGACATGGAACAGGGTTTACAGATGGGTTTAATAGCACAGGATGTGGAGAAAGTTATTCCATATCTCGTCAATACGGATAACGAGGGATATAAGTCTATTCAGTATTCAGTTCTTGTTGCATTACTGATTGAAGGTACTAAAGAACAGCAAGAAGAAATAGAGGAACTTAAAACCCAAATCTCAGAAATGCAAAAACAAATTGATGAATTAATGTTAATGATGAGTTTTCAGGCTGATAATAATCAGTAAACTATGGTGATACATGAGAATTATTAAATAAAAGTCTATGAAAATTCTGAATTACCTTATCATTTTTTGTTTTTTGTCTTTACTGCCATTCATATTGTTTGGTGAGAATGAGAAAGAAAAATCTAAGACAGGAGTTTTTATTAGAAATGACGGGCAATTGGTTGATATGAATGGGGAACTGCGCGATGAGTTTCTGTATTATTTACCAGGAGATGGCTTGGATGTATACTTCCGTAAAACAGGAATTACATATATTCTAAAAGAGTCAGAACTTCCTTATTCAATACTAAATGCTTTGCCGGTTGCTATTGAAGATTCGATTAAAAAATTTAAGGAAAGTGAGATTTATTTTTACCGTTTTGATATGGATTTCGTTGATGCTTCTGAAAAGGTTTCCCTGAAAGGATATGGAAAAGATGATTTTTATCAAAATTACTATTTACCCCATTGTCCTGAAGGTATAATAAATGTTCCGTTATTTAGTGAGTTGCGTTACGAGAATGTTTATGACGGGGTCGATATTTCTTTTTACATAGCTGGTGGAAAGCTAAAATACGATATTATTATTGAGGATGGATCAGACTTGTCTCAGGTGAAGTTTTTCTATAATGGTCCTGAATCTGCTGTAGTAAAGGATAATGAATTGCATTTGACTCTTCCCCAAGGAAACTGGGTGGAAACTCTGCCTGAGAGTTATTATTTAATTGATGGTCAAAAAATTGAAACCGATATTCAATATGAGTTGAATGATAAGACTCTTTCGTTTATGTTAGAAGAGCAAATGAATGGTAATCTGATTATTGATCCTGTAATTACCTGGACCACGTTCTATGACGATTGTTTCTGGAATGGTAGTGGTAGTAATCTGGATATAAATGATGATCATTTGGTTATTGTATCTTATGGTTTCTCAGCATTATTTCCTTTACTTAATCCCGGTGGGGGAGCTTATTATCAAAGTGCCGTTGCCGGTAGCGGAGATTACAGGATATTGAAGTTCAGTTCGGATGGTATACGGCAGTGGGCAACTTATTATGGTGGAACAGGTTACGACCATTCGCCCGATGTGGCTATCGATAACAATTACGATATTATCGTTGTGGGGCATACGCAAAGCTCTGATATCCCTGTTCAGTCTTCTGGTGGATACTATGACGCTTCTTATAATGCAGGTACTTATGGTGGTGGAACAATGGTGATGAAATTCAATTCATCAGGAGTTAGATCATGGTCTACACATTACGACTATGTTCAGTACCCTATGGTTGATGTAAGTGATATAATGGATATCTATGTTGTTGGCCGTTCAGAATATGATAACCCTCCTGTTCAATGGAAATCCGGAGCTTATTATCAGTCAACTGTTACCATGAATGCAGGTGGCTCATCCCCTTCAGATGATATCTTTATTATTAAGTTCAATAGTAGCGATCAAAGAGTTTGGGCAACTAATCTTGGTGGTTCATCCGATGAATTTCCTCAGGATATTGTTGTTGGTCCGGATGATTATTTGAATATTGTGGGTTATGGAGATAATTATTATGGCACTGGTATTGTAACCGCAAATCCCGGAGGTGGTGCACATTACGATAATACTCTTGGGATAGGAACCGGAGGTTCATCTACAGACAGAGACGATGCTTTAATTTATCGTTTTACTTCCGGCGGTGCTTTGTTTTGGGGTACTGCATTTAGTGGCACTCTTGCTGAAAATATGCAGCAATCTGCAATTACAGTAGATGCATCAAACAATATTTATATTTTTGGTGAAACCCGCAGTACCGATTTGCCGGTTTATAATCCCGGCGGAGGTGCCTATTACGATGGTACATTTAATGC
>PKSX01000096.1 GCA_002869435.1 Marinilabiliales bacterium
AAAATAATTACCTGCTTATTTCCACATCGCAGGCGCACCCGGGTGTGGGCGGCGGCAATTGTGTGAATGTGTATTATGTGCGGTATTTGAAGTAGGTCATTACTTCAGCATATGATACGCCCTGTACTCGGCATAATTCCATTCCAGAAAAGTTTTGCGTTCCCATTTAGAGTAAAACATGGTGATTCTTGATTGAATATGGCTATGATATGTTTCGGGCCACATATAATTATATTCAAATTTGAAGCTGGAATCCTGAGCCTGTGATATTCTCTTCAACTCTTCCTCACTCTTGTCAAGCCATGGAAGGGCTTTATCCGACAGATCCGACAGATAATCAAGATGAATGAATGCAGTGTCGGAATGATTAAAATTGTATTTGGCAATAAAAATGTCCCAGTTAACAAAATTACTTAGTAAAACTATGGCCAGCAGCGAATAAAGATTCATTTTAATGAGGTAGAAAAAGGTTTTTCTTCTCGTTATTTTAATAATTACAGTTATCAGTCCAACAATGGTGAAGAGGAGAAACATAAAAACGGCAATTCTTTTAAATGCCAGATTGAAAATAGTAATATAATACATGTTTCTTATGGCAACCGATACAGCCAGAATAGCATTTTGGCCCATCCAGACATAAGCCAGTATTTTCAAAATTGAATTTTTACTGTAGAAATTCTGGTTTTTTCTGAAGAAATACAGTACAGTAACAATACTGATCAGAATGGAAAGAATAAGCAGATATGTTCCCGAGTGTACGAATTGCTTCAGATACTGGCCCTCCCATTCAAAATTGAACCAAACCCAGTTGATGTCGATAATGTTGATGGTGAGTAGTATGATGTTGAGTATAATAAATAAAAATACACCCACCTTATTCTCTGTTTTTAACCCTAAAAACCGGAAGAAGTGCTTTTCCCTGTTTCGGGTCAGATTATCAGCATAATGTTCATTTTGTTTTTGTAAATCCGGAATTATTTTTCTGAAAAAAACAAAGGCTCCAATCATGAGACCCCCCACGAAAGTCCAGAAGGCATCCGCATCAATTGAGCTTAATATCCAGAAAATATTATCGTAAAGCCAGTGGTTTATATTTTTAACCAGATTATTAAATACAGGGTTGCTGGCTCTGTAAATGATAATGAAGATGATAATCAGCAAAACAGGAAGCAGATAAAACTTTAGATTCCAAATCCATCGGCTGAAGCGTTTCCCTTTTATTCTAAATGAAAACAGGCTCTTTACAAACTCGACCTGAGACCTGACAGCGTTTACAAAAGAGCTGAGTATAGCCATTGCCGGGCCCCTGGCATTTTCCAGGGCCTGTGACCCGATAAAATAAAAGGCGAATATAGCATGAGAAACATGGGCCAGAACAGAATAATACAAAACACTGAGAATTCCGGTGATAAGCAGCCCGGACATACTGAAGATGAGATTGAAATTGTGCAACTTAAGTTGTTTGCTAATGGCCAACCATGTAATAACCAGTATATCGAGAATTAATATGTTAAGCCCGAACCATTTATTTACAAACAAAATAGAATACACGATGGCAAAAGCAAGAACCTGCAACAGAAATTTCATATTTATTAATTTGAGAAAAAACGACCATCTGGAATCTTTATTGTTTCTGAGCAGTGTTTGGAATGGCTATAAAATATCAGTCAGGACTAAGTTTTATCAGATATTTCTTAATTTTGAAGAAAAATGATCGCCATATGAGAATTGCCGCTATAATTGTACGTTTTTTACTTGGGGTTGTGTTTATTTACTCGGGTTTTGTTAAGGCTGTTGATCCGTGGGGATTTCAGTTTAAACTCGAAGATTATTTCATTGCTTTTGGCTGGGACTGGATGATTCCGGCAGCAATGGTTATGGGTATTATGCTCTCTGCTGCCGAGTTTTTGATCGGAATTGCCTTTTTACTTGGGATTAAACCAAAACTCAGTACCTGGAGTGCATTGCTTTTTATGATATTGTTTACGCCCATTACCCTTTACCTGGCAATAACCAATGCTGTTCCTGACTGTGGTTGCTTTGGTGATGCTCTGATACTGACAAACTGGGAAACTTTTTATAAGAACCTGATCATTATTATTCTGGTCATTTTTATTTTCATTTACCGCAAAAAGTTCGGGCATTATATGAAATGCAAACTGGAATGGATTCCGGTTGCTTTTTTCACCGTTGCCATTTTGTTTATTTCATTCTACGGATTAAGGCACCTTCCGCTTATGGAATTTCTGCCATATGAACCGGGCTTGAGCATGAAGCCAAGTGAGGAACAGCAGGATCAGTATTTTGTTACTTATCTGGATAACAGAACCGGAGAGGAGACCGAATATCCGGCCGATGATTTTCCGTGGGAAGATTCCACCTGGATGGCCAATAATGAATTTGTGAGCCAGCGAGTGGTGGAAGGTGAGGCCCCGGAATATCTGATTGCTGTTTTTGATGAAAACTTCGATAATGTGAGCAGCGACGTCATGCTGCATCCCGAATTTCAGTTTTTTGTCGTAATGTACGATCTTGACAAGGTTTCTGAGAAGGCTTTTGAAGAAGTACGTGATTTTGCTGCTCAGTGCGAATCAGAAGGTGTTCTGATGACTGCTCTCACAGCTACGCCATATGATGATATTGAAACAGTCAGGCATGAAGAGCAACTACCAATTCCTTTTTATACTGCTGACGATATCGTCTTGAAGATGTTTATCCGTGCAAATCCAGGTTTTGTACTGATGAAAGACGGAACCATTCTTGGAAAGTGGGCGTGGCGGGATCTTCCTGAATTGTCTGAAATAAATCTGGAAGAACTGGAAGCGGAATTTCTTAAATCCTCAGAGTGATAAGATTTCTTTTTAAAAGAATTGTAAATGGACTTCTCATTTTATGGGGAGTGCTTACCTTATTGTTTTTTATATTTCATGCATTGCCTTCCGATCCGGCACGTATGCTTATGGGGCAACGCAGTGATAAAGCATCTGAAGATGCCATTCGTAAAGAGTTGGGGCTGGATAAACCCTTAATGGTTCAGTATGCCATGTATCTGAACGATATTTCCCCGCTTGCATTTCTACAGGATGATTCTGAAAAAGCATTTTTTCATCATGAAGACTATGGCAATACCATAAAACTGATTCCTTTTTCCGGCTCTTCTGTGGTGCTCAAGTCGCCGTATTTGAGGCGTTCTTATCAATCGAATCTGCCGGTGATAACTGTTTTGAAACAAGCGTTCCCCAATACGGCAATACTTGCTGTTACAGCAATGATATTTGCTTTTGCTGCAGGAGTATTTCTGGGAGCAGTGTCTGCCCGCTACAAGGGCTCGTGGCTCGATCGTACGCTTATGACTGTTTCTGTGCTGGGAATGTCTGTTCCGTCTTTCTTTGCAGCAGTTCTTATTGCATGGCTTTTCGCTTTCGTTTTAAAGGACTTTACCGGGTTAAATATGTTTGGATCCTTTTATGAAGTGGATGATCTAGGCAGGGGAGAGTATATTGCATGGAAAAACCTTATTCTTCCGGCTTTTACACTTGCGGTTAGGCCTCTTGCGGTATTTATTAGCCTGTCGCGTAATTCTTTTCTGGATGTACTTGCAAGCGATTATATCCGCACAGCCAAAGCGAAAGGGTTAAGCACCCGGAAAATATACTGGAAACATGCATTAAAGAATGCTTTGAATCCTGTTTTAACCTCTGCAAGTGCATGGTTTGCCACTTTGCTGGCCGGTGCAGTTTTTGTAGAATTTGTTTTTGACTGGAAGGGTATTGGTTATCTGGTGGTGAAAAGCCTTGAAACCTTTGATCTGCCTGTTTTGATGGGATGCCTGCTGCTGATTGCACTCATCTTTGTAATCATAAATATTGTTTTAGATTTGTCTTATCGCTGGCTTGATCCAAGGGTAAAACTATCATGACATGGAGTTCAACGTTTATCCACAGATTTCTCAGATTTGACAGATCATGAAATTACAACAGATTCAACACAGAAAGTTTGCATAATTCAGCAAGCTAAATTATACAAACGAATACTTTCCGAATCATGCCTGCATGTTTTTTTCTGTGAGAATTGGAAGTGAGTTCATGAAAAAGTTTATTTGTGGATGGGTAAGATAACTACGAAAGCAATTCGTGAATCTGTTCTTCGCTGAAACTTTTAATGGTTTTATTATTGATAATGGTGTTGAACAGATCGGTCTTCTTTTGCTGCAATGCCAGAATTTTTTCTTCAATAGTACCTTGCGTTATAAATTTATAGGAAATAACTTTCTTATTCTGCCCTATTCGATGTGTACGGTTTATGGCTTGTTGCTCCACAGCAGGGTTCCACCAGGGATCGAGCATAAATACAAAATCTGCAGCTGTTAAATTTAAACCCACTCCGCCTGCTTTAAGTGATATAAGGAAAACAGGATAGTCGTTTGTATTTTGAAAAGCCCGGATCATTTTTTCTCTGTTTTGTGCCGATGTTTGTCCGGTTAGCATTAAATGTGGAATATTTCTCGATTCCAGATAAGATTGATAAATGGAAAGGTGTTTTACAAACTGACTAAAAATAAGTGCTTTATGTCCGCCGCCTATCACTTTTTCAATATTTTCACGAATCTCATTGAATTTACCTGACTCACCGGTAAATTCTTTTTCATTTATTACCGGATGGTTTGCAATAAGTCTGAGACGCATTAATCCCGATAAAATAACCATGTACATTTTGTCCATGCCGTATTTTTGTGTGCCTTCCAGAATGTAATTTCTTATTTCCGATTTTCTTCTTTCGTACAGTTCTGCCTGTTCCTCTGTCATGGTACAATAATGAATTTTCTCAGTCAGGTTGGGAAGTTCAGGAGCAACTTCTTCTTTTGTACGACGCAGAATAAACGGGTTAATAATTTGGTGAAATTTCTTTTCAGAGCTTTCAGAGCCATGTTTTTCAATAGGCTGGTAGAATTTGTTTCTGAAAAAACGAAGGTCACCCAGCAAACCCGGGTTGACAAATGTAAGCTGCGACCAAAGGTCGATAAGACTATTCTCAATGGGTGTTCCTGTAAGAACAAATCTCTGTTGAGATTGAAGGCGTGATACTGCGTGGAATATTTTACTTTCCGGATTCTTAATGTATTGACTTTCATCCAGAAAGATGAATTTGAAATCAAAATCACTAAGTTTATCAATATCGTTACGCACTACACCATAAGTGGTTAAAATGATATCGTGTTTTGCAAATACTTCCTTTGAGAACTGTCTGTGTATACCTGTATGGCGCATGGCCCTGAGCTCAGGAGCTGTGGTTCTTATTTCTTCTTCCCAGTTATGAATAAGCGATAATGGCATCACTATAAGTGAGGTTCCGGTTGTGCCTTTGGTGAATAAATCTGGTTCGGTAGTTTTGCCTTCTTCCATGGCTAGTTCTTTACTTTTTTGAATGAAAGCAAGAACCTGAATGGTTTTTCCAAGGCCCATGTCATCGCTTAAACAACCTCCGAAATTGTTTTCATGCAAATACATAAACCAGCTCATTCCTCTAAGCTGATAAGGACGAAGGGTTTTTATAAAAGACCTTGGGTTTTCCTGAAGCGGAATATTTCCCTTATTGGCATTTTCAATGAAGTTGTCTATTCTGGAATTTTCCGTTAGGAAAGGTTTTATGTAATTGAACTGGCTTTTCTTAACACGAATCTCTTCTCCGTCAGTTTCACTAATGAGTGCCAGATCTCTGAATTTTGAAAACCACTCAGCGGGAAGAATAGCAATATTGCCGTTAGGCAGTACATATTCACGATTATTCTCAACAATGTTTTTCCTTAAAGCAGAGAACGGAATTCTCAGATCGTCGAACATAACATATATCTTCAGGTCGAACCAGTCTGAATCCTCAACAAACTGTTGCTTCAATTCTATCTTACCTGTAAAATAATCCTGCTTATGGTGATAAACTATTTCAATTCCTTTTTCTGAAAAGACATCCCTGTTGAGGTTCACCAGGCTGATAATATCGAAAATGGCTCCTTTCTTTTTGTCAGTATCTTTAAATTCAGTTTCAATAAACTGGAATGAAGAGCCGCTTACATGTATAAGACCATTGTCAAGCAACCAGTCTCTAATTTCTTTCTCAAATTTGTCATTGCGTCGAATTATTCTGAAATGATACTGCCCTTCTATTTTATTTAAATCTACGTGATATTTTATCTCCGATGCATAACGAAACAGTACGTTATCATATGCAAAATGAAGAATCAGAGCTGGTTTATTCTGTAAACTATTCTCAATCTCCAGCCGTGCTTTTGGGGTGCCATTCCAAAATTCATGAGTCATTCCGTCAAGTGTAAAACGATATTGCCCGACAATGTGTTTTACAAACTTGTTCAGATATGATTCTGTTTGATTTTGAGGAATAACCAGAGAATCTTTTTTTAGAAAAGGCTGAAGCTTTTTTCCGTCTACATTATCATCGGCCTGAATGAACTGACCTTCGTGAATAAGCCAGCACGGATCGTAGTTTAGAATTAAAGTGTTGTCTTCGTTGGGTTTTAAGGTCTTTTCGCCAAGACAGGTTTTAATTTTATATGTCAGTACCCCGTCATTAAGTGAAAAATTGAAATTGCATTTCAGCTTTTCCTGAATTGGAATAATCGGCTCTTCGTTGATTAGATCTGCTTTTTCCCCTTTAAAATACAGTGGAATCTGAGAATCGGCAAGAACCTGAACAGCCTGATCTGTTTTATCTCTCAAATAGGCTATGACCATCTTCATCAGACCTTTGTTGTTTTGAAGATCTGAAATGAAATTTCCCGGTCTGAATTTGTTTTGCCCAAAGATTCTGTTTATTGAATCAGCTCTGCAATCGTCAAGTAGTTTTATTACAGATTCTTCATCTTCTGATAATTCGCTTACATAATTCAATACGTTATTGGAAGAAACCCTGTGATGGTTATAAGCAAACATCCCGCTTTTCATTACCTGAACGGCAAACGGTTCTAGCATCCATGTAAAAACATCATGTTTTACAATGGCAAAAACAAGCTTATATGTTATTTCTTCTTTTTTCCGCATCACGGTATTACTGCATCAAAATACAAAGATAAAATGATGCATTGATTTATACGGATAAATATTAAAAATATTGTAGTTTAATTAAAAAACAGGCCGGCTGAAACATTTTGTTAATAAGAAAAACCAGTGTTTCTGTCGATTTATTTCAAAAGGGGGCGATTTGGTGTTAAAATTGTTATTCTGTTAACAATTCAGGCTGATTTTATTAAATTCTTCTAATATGCGTACATTTGTTCTATGTCATCGAGAATTGTTGATAATGAAATAGAATATCTGAAAGGAGTGGGTCCGGCCCGTGCCGATTTATTAAAAAAGGAGTTGGGTGTTTTTTCATTTGGAGATCTGCTTAATTATTTTCCTTTCAGGTATGTTGATCGTTCAACAATGAATGAAATCTCAAATCTGACATCAAACTCAGGCATGGTTCAGATTTCAGGATATTTCTCGGGTGCTGAAGTGCAGGGGCGGGGGAGAGCCTCACGACTGCAAGCCAATTTCAGTGATGATACGGGTTCTATTTCGATAATTTGGTTTAAAAACTACAATTGGGTAATTGATAAAATTAACCCCGGAACCCGTTTTGTGCTTTTTGGTAAGGTGAATATGTTCAATAAGCTATTGTATATTCCTCATCCTGAAATGATGACCATAGATGATTTCAAAGCCACTTATTTTTCGGGTAAAATGCAACCTGTATATAATAGTACGGAGAAACTTAAGGCCAGAGGGCTTGACTCAAAGGCAATCGGAAAACTGGTGGCAGAAGCCTTGAGCAGATGCAAAGGACAGTTTGCCGAAACATTGCCGGATGAACTCAGAAAGAAGCTGAAACTTCCATCCGTAGATGATGCATACAGCAATGTTCATATACCGGAAGATGCAGATAAGCTCGATCGAAGTTTGAAGAGGTTTCGTTTTGAGGAGGCGTTGTTTCTACAATTACGTCATCGGATTCAGGTCAAACGAAGAAAGCTCGCCCGTAGCAAGATTGTACTGAAAACCGTTGGAGAAAAATTCAACTATTTCTACCATAAAAATCTGGATTTTGAACTTACTGGCGCTCAGAAAAGAGTAATGAAGGATATTCATAAAGATCTGGCCGGAGCGTATCGCATGAATCGACTTCTTCAGGGTGATGTAGGCAGTGGTAAAACAGTGGTGGCGCTTATGTCTATGCTTATTGCAGTTGATAATGGATATCAGGCCTGTATAATGGCTCCGACCGAGATTCTGGCGCAACAGCATTTTAATACTATAAAAAATCTGCTTCGGGACATGGCTGTTGAAATACGATTATTAACAGGAAGCACAAAAGCTAAAGAAAAAAGGACTATTTTGGCTGACCTTGAATCCGGGAAGATCAATATTATTGTTGGCACTCATGCTTTGATTGAAGATCCTGTGCATTTTCAAAAATTGGCATTGGCGGTTATTGATGAGCAACACCGTTTTGGTGTGAAGCAGAGGGCTAAACTTCAGAAAAAAAGCGAGGATCCTATACATGTGCTGGTGATGACTGCTACCCCTATTCCACGTACTCTAGCACTTTCTGTATACGGTGATCTGGATGTGAGTATAATAGATGAACTGCCTCCCGGTAGAAAGCCTGTAAAAACGATGTTTTTTACCGAAAGCACCCGTAATAAGGTCATTAAACTTATGAAGCAGCAATTGGCTCAGAAGAGACAAATATATATAGTATATCCGCTTATCAGTGAAAGTGAAAAACTTGATTTGATTGCTTTGGAGAGCGGATACGAAGGGGTTGTGCGTGATTTCCCGATGCCGACATTTGAGGTGGGAATATTGCACGGACGTATGAAGCAGGAGGAAAAGGACCGAACCATGGATCGGTTTAAGCGGGGAATTACTGATATTTTGGTAAGTACAACAGTTATTGAAGTAGGTGTTGATGTTCCCAATGCATGTGTTATGGTTATTGAAAATGCCGAGCGTTTTGGTTTGGCTCAATTGCATCAGTTGCGAGGCAGAGTTGGACGCGGAGCCGATCAGTCATACTGTATATTAATGGGAGGCAATAAGCTGAGTGATGATGGAAAAGCCAGGATCAACGCGATGGTTTCAACAAGTGATGGTTTTGTAATAGCCGAAGAAGACATGAAAATGCGTGGCCCCGGCGATATACTCGGCACACGTCAAAGCGGTGAACTCGATTTCAAATGGCTGGATCTTATCAGGGATTTCAAGATTATTAATTATGCCAAACAACTGGCATCAGAAATAGTAGAGGATGACCCCGAACTTGAAAAGCCCGAAAACAAAAACCTCCGCAATGCTTTTATACAGTACGGAGGGAGGAACTCATTTTATAATATAGCCTGAGTTTTATTAAACCCCCAACATTATTTCTTATAGAAATCAGTGCTTTGGAATATTTTATCTGCTGATTTTGCAATGAACCCGCCGTAGAGATTTCCTTCTACATCACGGTAGCGCTTGGCAAATTCGTAGTAGCAGGCAGGAACCTGATAAATACCTTCCATAAATTCTATGTCTTGGAGTTCTGCTTTTACAGATGATTGTTCAAGAAGCTCTTCAGGTGTTCCCTGAACCTCTCCGGCACCATCGTTCATGAGGTAGCCCTGATTTTTCAGAAATTCGTTCACGGCATAGATGTCGTTCAGCTTATCCAGATGTGTAACACTTACGGTAAAATGATTTACTGTAAAACCATTCACATAAAGCCATGCGGCATATTCGCTTTCTTCTCTTAGTTTTTGATATACTTCGTACGATGGTTTTCCCCATTGGTTTCCGGCCAAAATGATTTCCTTAGAATTGAGAACCGACTGAGGGATTTTTGCAATGATTTCTTTTACAGTGGTTTGTAAAAAGGGACTAAATTCTTCAACCTTCAATTGGCTTATGAAAACACGCGGTGCATCCGGTTTTTCAGGATGCTCAAAATGTTTTGCAAAAAGTTTTTTTTGTTCAAAAATATATGATCCTTTTTCTTCGAAACCAACAGCCAGAAATGCTTTTGACATAACATCGATATTCACTTCCGGCAGGTTGAAGGTTCGAAAAGCAATGTGATCGTTAATTACTGTCTCACCTTCAGCAATAAAAGACTCAAATATTTTAAGAGCCTGCGGATTTTTATTAGTGTAATCTATCCAGAGTTTTGAGAACAATTCGTCGTAATTCATATCTTGTGATTTTGTAATACAAAGATACAATGATGAAAACCCGGAGATTCAATTAAAAAGCTCTGTAAAACTGATACAAATCATTCTTATCTTTGCAATACAATAGCCAAAAATATGCTGCGTTTCATAATTATGAAATACACCTTGCTTATAATAATCTCTCTTTTATTATTTGCCTGTTCATCAGGAAATAAGGAAGAGGAGTATACTATTCCGAAGGATTCTGTTTTCACAGAAGAACAAATGGAGGCTATATTATTTGATATGTATCTTGCAGAAACATATATCAGGCAACAAGAGAGAGAAGGGCAGAACAACAGGTATTATTCAGAGCACTATTATAATTTAATGTTTGAGAAGCATCATACCGATAGTTTAAAAATGCATCGATCATATTTATGGTATGCTGCCAGACCAGAATTATTGAAAGAAATAAATCAGCGTGTGCTTGACAGCCTGATCATTATGGAAACAACTTTACCGCCTGCTGAAGAATAATTATTGTTTTGTATATACTGCAGATATAGTATCAAGATTGACACCATCGTTTACAGTATAGTAAAAATCAATATTATTTTGATTGGCCTGCATATT
>PKSX01000105.1 GCA_002869435.1 Marinilabiliales bacterium
TCTTGAAGTTTTCATGACTATAATTTTTTGTTTTTATTTCGATTTTGTGTCGTTCGATCATAATACACGCACCCCCAAACATACCCCTACGAAATTTTCAAAAAAAGTGAAATTAATTTGTAAACGACACGAAATCAAATATATAGTCGCCAGTAATTTATTTTAGCCACGAATTCACGAATGAAATGACTTTTTCAAATACGTACTAATTTTACTCTAATGTTTATGATTTAAGGCAAGCCATAAATCTTAAACCATAAACCATGAATCAAGTGAATAATAAGAAAATATTTATGGTTAGCCACGAATTCACAAATTAATTGGTCTTTTCTATCCCTTACGAATTTCACTCGAATGCTTATGAGTTACGGCAAGCCAAAACTCATAAGCCACGAATAAGCTGTTATTATATTGCATACATTTGTGTGTATAAATCTAAAAGTCATGATATTATATAAGGAGGAAAGCTATAGGATAATAGGAATTTGTATGGATGTACACAATTATCTTGGCCCCGGTTTTCTTGAAATTGTATATAAAGATGCTCTTGAATATGAATTTAAGAAAGCCGGAATTAACTATGAACGGGAGAAGGAATATAAAGTGCATTATAAAGATATCATATTGCCTCATAATTTTTTTGCAGATTTTGTTGTAATGGATAAAATTGTTTTAGAGATTAAGGGTGTTGCTTCTCTTGCAGATGAACATGATGCACAATGCATAAACTACCTTAAAGTATCTGGAAATAAGTTGGCATTACTTGTGAATTTTGGTGAAAAATCATTAAATCACAAAAGATTGCTCTGGTAAAGTGCGTCAGAAATTTGTGGCATTTCAATATGACTTGTCTTTTTGAAATGCATTCGCTGTAATTATAATTGAAGGTACGAATCAGAGATAGGTAATTCGTGCATTAGTGGCTAATAATTACGTGGCGGATCACAAATAATGTACTGAAAATTGAATTTCGTATTTTTGTAAAAACAAGTGAATTGAAACAGATACTTTTTCTTGATACAACTCATGAATTTCTACCTGAGAATCTTAAAAAGGAAGGTTTCGAGGTTGTTCATTTTTCGGGAACCCGTGATGAACTGCTTAAGATTCTTGCGGGTGTATACGGACTGGTAGTTCGAAGCAGATTCAAGATCGATAAAGAAATCATCGATGCTGCACCTCAGCTTCATTTTATTGCCCGAGCCGGTGCCGGAATGGAAAATATTGATGTAGAGTATGCAGAGTTAAGAGGGGTTAGCTGTTTTAAATCGCCGGAAGGAAATCGCGATGCGGTAGGGGAACATGCCCTGGGAATGTTGCTCAACCTTATGAATCATCTGAAAAAAGCCGATGTGGAAGTGCGAAATGGAATCTGGCTTCGTGCAGAAAATCGTGGTACTGAAATCAGCGGAAAAACCGTTGGAATTATTGGCTACGGAAATATGGGTTCTGCTTTTGCCGAAAAACTCAGCGGGTTCAATTGCCGGGTTATTGCATATGATAAATACAAATCTGGATATTCAGATCGCTTTGTGGAAGAAAAGCAAATGGAAGACCTGTTTCGCGAATGTGATATTGTAAGTATGCACGTGCCGCTTACCGACGAAACAGAATTTATGGCCGATGCTGCTTTTTTTAATGCTTTTATTAAGAATATACATTTTATAAATACAAGCCGCGGTGCGGTTTGCGACACCAAAGCCCTGCTCGATGCTATAGATTCGGGTAAAGTGCTTTCTGCTGCTCTTGATGTGCTGGAATGGGAAGATCACAGTTTTGAGAATTTCTTTGAAAATGAATTGCCGGAAGATTTTAAAAAGCTCATTGCTTCAGATCGTGTTCTCCTCAGCCCTCATATTGCCGGTTGGACCCACGAATCGAACCGTAAACATGCAGAGGTTTTGTTTGAGAAGATTATGAAATTGGTATAAAACACGGTATAGAGACATGGCATGCCTTGTCTCTACGATATTACACCCATTTCTGTCAAAATGTCACCACATTTCCGCTGGTATAAATATTGATAAAGGGCAGAAAAAAACTAGAGATATGCAAAAAGGTAATATTAATGTACAAACGGAAAATATCTTTCCGATCATCAAGAAATTCCTCTATTCTGAGCATGAAATCTTTCTCAGAGAACTGGTTTCTAACGCTATTGATGCCTCAACCAAACTGGAAAAACTGGTTCGTTTAGGCAAGGCTGATGTGGAACTAGGTGATATGACTATTGAAGTGAAGCTTGATCCTGCCAAAAAGCAGATAAAAGTGATTGATAAAGGTGTAGGGATGACTGAAGAGGAAGTCAAAAAATACATTAATGATATTGCTTTTTCGGGTGCTGAAGAATTTGTGAAGAAGTACTCCGGAAAGGATGAAGCCGAAGTGAGTGGAATTATTGGTCATTTCGGACTTGGATTCTATTCTTCTTTCATGGTATCTAAAAAAGTTGAAATAGACACTCTTTCATATGAGAAAGATGCAAAACCTGTAAAATGGTCCTGCGATGGTTCACCTGAATACTCAATCACAGCAAGTAAAAAGAAAGCGAGAGGGACGATAATTACATTACATCTTGATGACGAGTCTCTGGAGTTCAATGAAGAGTCGCGTGTTTTAAGTCTGCTTAATAAATACTGTCGCTTCCTTCCTTATCCTATTCGCTTTGGTGATGAGGAAAAATCTGTTCCTGTGGAAGGAAAAACAGATAAAGACGGAAACCCTGAATATAAGACTGTAAAACAGCCTCGTATTATCAATAATCCGGAGCCGGCATGGAAGAAATCGCCTGCCGAGTTGAAAGATGAGGATTATAATTCGTTTTATCGTGAGCTTTATCCCATGACTTTCGAAGATCCTCTTTTCCATATTCATATTAATGTTGATTATCCGTTTAACCTTACCGGTATTCTCTATTTCCCAAAGCTGAAAAAGAATTTTGAAGTTCAGAAAGATAAGATACAGCTCTATAGCAACCAGGTTTTTGTAACAGATAATGTTGAGAATATTGTTCCTGATTTTCTGACTTTGCTGCATGGTGTAATTGATTCACCGGATATACCTCTGAATGTATCGAGAAGCTATTTGCAAAGTGATTCAAATGTGAAAAAGATTTCCAATCACATTACCAAGAAAGTAGCTGATAAGCTGGAAGAATTATTTAAAAACGACCGCGAAGATTTCGAAAAGAAATGGGAAGATATCAGGGTTTTTATTCGTTATGGAATGTTGAGCGATGAAACTTTTTACGAACGGGCCGAGAAATTTGCCTTGCTGAAGGATCTGGACGGAAAACACTTTACATTTGAAGAATACAAGACTGCTATTGAGGAAAACCAGACTGATAAAAATAAAAAGATTGTGGTTTTATATGCCAGTCAGCCTGATGAACAGTATACTTATCTTGAAGCTGCAAAGAATAAAGGCTATAATGTTTTATTGATGGACTCAGTTATTGATACTCATTTTGTTGATTTTCTTGAGCGCAAGCATGAAAACATCAGTTTTAAACGTGTAGATGCCGATATCATTGAAAAGCTTATCGAAAAAGATGAGGATAAACTTGAATCTAAACTACAGGAAGAGGATCGGAAAAAAGTAGAGGAATGGTTTAAAGGTGCAGCCCCTGATGGTATTATGATGCAGGTGCAAATGGAGCCATTGTCTGAAGATAAGGAACCATTACAGCTTATTCAGCCTGAGTTTTTACGTCGTATGAAAGATATGTCTGCTGTTGGTGGTATGGATTATATGCAGGGTATGGGCGACTCATACACACTTGTGGTTAATGAAAACCATAAGCTTATTACTGATCTTGCTGATACAGTTGATGAGGAAAAAAGAAATACTTTATTAAATCAGTTGCTTGATCTTGCATTGCTTTCACAGGGATTGCTTAAAGGTCAGAAATTATCTGAATTTATCCACAGAAGTGTGGACATTATCAAATAATTATTTATATTTACATCAAAAATATAACTATGGAAAATTCGACACAAACATCAGGGAATAGAAAAATAGGGGGTGGAAAAAGAGAAATAAAACCTAAAACAGGTTGTCTTGGATCAACCATGATAATTATTCTTGTTGTCATCATAATACTGCCGATCGGTATTTGGATGTGGCGTGCTTATAATCGCATGGTTACGAAAGAAGAGGCTCTTACAAAACAATGGGCACAGGTTGAAAATGTGTATCAGAAACGATATGATCTGGTAGATAATCTTGTGGCTACTGTGAAAGGTATGGCAGATTTTGAAAAATCTACGCTAACCGCTGTAATAGAGGCTCGTAGTAAGGCAACTCAGGTAAATATTAATGCAGAAAATCTCGACGAGAACACATTTGCGCAATTTGAGGCAGCTCAGGATGAGCTGAGCGGGACGCTAAGCCGCCTAATGGTGGTGATGGAGCAATATCCAGTGCTCACAGCCACCGCAGGATTCCAAAGTTTGATGGGAGACCTGAAGGAAATCGAGAATGAGATCCTTGCAGCCCGGAATGCGTATAACGAGTCTGCAATGGAATTCAATCAGTACATACGAACGTTTCCACGAAATCTCTTTGCATCCATATTTGGATTTGAAAAAGTAGGATATTTCCAATCAACGGAGGGTGCTGAGAACGCGCCCACGGTTGAGTTCTAAATGATTATATTAAGAGTCCCGGATGTTAAATTTCGGGACTTTTTTATATAAAAGATTATTTCGGTATTGATTTATTGAAATAATTTTTATCTTTACAAAAATTTTTATGAAACGTCGGAATATTTTTTCGCGGGTTTTCTTTTTTTATGTAGATGGTTTTCGCAATCTATCTGATTGGGGTAAAAAGCTCTGGATTATTATTTTTCTAAAAGGAATCTTGATTTTTGTGCTGATGAAATTCCTCTTTTTCCCGAATATTCTCAATAAAAACTACGACACCGATGAGGAACGTAGTAATCATGTTATCGAAACCCTTACCAAAAGTAGATAGTTATGGATATTGACATGTCATTAGTGGATTGGTCGCGGGCGCAGTTTGCGCTTACCGCCATGTACCACTGGATCTTTGTCCCTCTGACACTTGGAATGACTTTTATGATCGCCATAATGGAGACTATATATGTTAGAACCGGGAAAGAAGAGTGGAAGAGGATTACAAAATTCTGGGGTAAACTCTTTGGAATTAACTTTGCCATTGGTGTTGCTACCGGAATTATTTTGGAGTTCGAATTCGGAACAAACTGGAGTAATTACTCCTGGTTTGTTGGTGATATTTTCGGTGCTCCACTTGCTATTGAAGGAATTATGGCCTTCTTTATGGAATCGACTTTTATTGCCGTCATGTTTTTCGGATGGAATAAGGTTAGTAAAAAATTCCACCTCACATCCACCTGGCTGGTAGCTATAGGAGCTAACCTGTCGGCACTATGGATATTGGTGGCCAATGGCTGGATGCAGTTCCCTGTTGGTACTGTATTTAATCCTGATACTGCCCGTAACGAAATGGTTAGTTTCTGGGATGTTTTATTCAGTCCGGTTGCCATTAATAAATTCCTTCACACTATCAGTAGTGCCTATGTAGTATCAGCTATATTTATAATTGCAATCAGTTCGTGGTTTATTCTGAAAAAACGCAATCTGGTTTTTGCTAAAAAATCGATCCTTGTTGCTGCAACATTCGGACTTATTACTTCTGTTTTTGTGGCATTAACAGGCGATGGTTCAGCCTATCAGGTTGCACAAAAACAACCGATGAAGTTAGCTGCTATGGAAGGTCTCTATGATGGACAAACTGAAGCAGGACTCGTTGTTGTGGGGGCACTTACTCCGGGTAAAGAACCCGGTGACAGCAAAGATGCATACCTGTTTAAGTTTGAGATACCAAAAGTTCTTTCGTTCCTGGGATACAGAAGTGCCGATGCATTTGTTCCCGGTGTGAATGATTTGGTTTATGGAAATGAGGAGCAGGGAATGATATCTGCTGAAGAGAAGATTGAGAGAGGAAAAGTGGCCATTCAGACTTTGAAGGACTATAAGACCGCAAAAGATGAAGGTGATATGGAAACCGTGGCTCAGCTTGCTCCGCTTTTTGATCGTGAAACAGCAGAAGGTCAGGATTTTTATGAAAACTATTTCCGCTATTTCGGATATGGGTATCTCAATTCACCAACAGATATTGTTCCAAACGTGCCGCTTACATTCTATAGTTTCCACATAATGGTAGCACTTGGGTTTTTCTTTATTTTGTTCTTCCTGATTGTACTTTGGTTTACAGTGAAAAACAAAATCGACCGAAAAAAATGGTTATTACGTCTTTCATTATTAACCTTCCCGCTGGCATTCATTGCCTCTCAGGCAGGATGGATAGTTGCTGAAGTTGGACGTCAGCCCTGGGTTATTCAGGATCTGATGCCAACCGTAGCTGCCGTTTCACGACTCGATGCCAGTGCTGTACAACTTACCTTTATATTATTTGCCATAATCTTTACTTCATTACTCATTGCCGAAGTATCTATTATGGTAAAAGCCATTAAAAACGGACCAAAAGAAGGAGGGAAATAATTATGTTTGAAACATTATCACATCTCGCATTACAGCAATATTGGTGGGCCATTGTTTCCGTTCTGGGGGGCGCACTCGTTTTCCTGCTTTTTGTTCAGGGTGGGCAGTCGCTTATATATACTCTTGGTAAAGCCGATTTCACCAGAACAATGGTGGTTAATGCTCTTGGACGTAAATGGGAATTCACTTTTACTACTCTCGTAACATTTGGAGGTGCTTTCTTTGCATCATTTCCTTTGTTCTACAGTACCAGTTTCGGTGGCGCATACTGGCTATGGTTGCTGATTTTGTCCACTTTTATTCTTCAGGCGGTAGCGTATGAATACCGTAAAAAGGAAAAGAATTTTCTTGGATCGCGTACATTCGACTGGTTCCTGTTTTTGAATGGTTTTATTGGTACTGTTTCTCTGGGTGTGGCTGTGGGTACATTATTTACCGGTGGTAATTTCATGCATGATGAAATGAACTTCACCTCATGGTCTACCTCACTTCACGGTCTGGAAGCATTTACTTGTCCTGCAAACCTGGCATTGGGTCTTGCTGTGTTTTTCCTTGCAAGAGTAATGGCGTTGCTTTATTTCTTCAGAACAATCAGCGATGGTGAAATAATAAAGAGGTCCAAAAAACAAATTTATATCAATGTTCCATTGTTCCTCGTTTTCTTTCTCGCTTTTCTGGCTCTTATCTTTCTCAGAGAAGGATATGCATACGATCCTGCTACCGGAGCAGTTTTTATGGAGAAATACAAGTATCTGAATAATTTTATTGAGATGCCTGTGCTTGGAGTACTCTTCGTGCTTGGTGTATTGTTTGTGCTGATGGGCTTTTATCGAAATATCTTCTGTTTCGAGAAATGTTCAGACAGAGCCATCTGGCCGGTTGGAATCGGAGCTTTTGTGGTAGTAACTACTCTTCTGATGTCGATCGGATATAATAATACTGTTTTCTATCCTTCCCTGGCAAGCATTCAGGATGGACTGACTATAGAAAATGCCTCTTCAAGTAAGTTTACACTAACAGTGATGAGTTATGTTTCTCTTCTTGTTCCGTTTGTTGCAGCATATATCATTTATGCATGGCGAGCCATTAATGACAAGAAGATTACCAGAGAAGAAATGGAAAACGATAATGACGGACATGTTTATTAAACAGAAAGGAGAAAATTATGTATTGGACTGAAATTTTATGGTTCTTTAGCTGGCCGGTAATGATCTTTTTCATTTACAGGATAACACTTTTCCTTCTGAAAAAGCATGAAACCAAACTGGAAGAAACAAATGAATAGTTTTGGTTAGAAGCCAGAAAAATGAAGTCAGGGAGTTCCGGACTTTATTATAATAAAAAAGCCACCCTGAGGTGGCTTTTTTGATAGTAATTTGGTGTTATTAAACCAGTTTTATCTTTTTTCGATCAGAAGGGTCAATTGCGGCACTTACTACATCAACATCTGCCTCTATAAAAAACTCAGACTTTTCGTTCTTGGCAAATGATCCAACTTTTCCAAGTGCGCCAAGTGCTCCGCCTTTTTCTTTGAGCTCATCGTTGTTTGATTTAATAAGAGCATAGGGTAGAGAAAAAGGAATTTCTTTGGTTTCACCTTCTTTAATACTCATTGCTTCACTTATTTTAATCTCTCCAAGTGTCAGTTCTTTTGTTTCTTTCTCATCGCCACGCCCGGTTGAATACTCTTCGATCATTTTAATTTCAATCTCTTTGATATCCTGATCGCTTTTACTTGTCAGGATAATTTTTCCTGCAAGATTACCTTCTTGTTTAGGTGCTTCGGCAGGGATGCTGAGTTCAACTTTTACTCCGCCAATGCCCATTTTGTTTTTTAGTTTGTTGAAAAATCCCATGATTTGTGTATTTATATGATCCTACTCGTAAGGCTTTTCGGTTCCGCCAATAATTTAAACCGTTCTCTCAGGATATACTTTGAGCGCTTCTTCCAGTACTTTCATACTGGCTCTCAGATCCGATACATTCAATACATAGCTTATACGTACTTCGTTTTTACCCATTCCGGGTGTAGAATAAAAACCTGACGCTGGGGCCAGCATTACGGTTTGGTTTTCAAAATTATAGTCTTCGAGCAACCATTGACAAAAATGATCACTGTCCTTTACAGGCAATTGAGCTGTCACATAGAATGCACCGGTTGGATTGGGGCAGAAAGCACCTTCAATATTGTTGATGCCTTCGTACACAACATTTCTGCGGGCAACATATTCTTCAATTACTTCTTTGAAGTATGAATCCGGAGTGTCAATTGCAGCTTCGCTGGCTACCTGTCCAAAGCTTGGCGGGCTTAATCGGGCCTGAGCAAACTTCATTGCAGTTGCCATGAACTTCTTGTTTTTAGATATCAATGCACCAATACGGAAACCACAAGCACTATATCGTTTTGACACAGAATCAATTAATATGCAA
This sequence comes from Marinilabiliales bacterium, assembly GCA_002869435.1. GTDB lineage: Bacteria > Bacteroidota > Bacteroidia > Bacteroidales > DTU049 > BM518. Next base: position 8,979 of record PKSX01000105.1, read on the forward strand.
TGTTCTTCCATTCCAGGCAGATGCATGATTGAAAAATGAGATCTTCCGTCGTAGCAAAACTCACGATATACCTCATCAGCGAGTAAGTATAAATCATGTTTTCTGGCTAATTCACCCAGCTTTTCTATTTCTTCCTGCGAATAAAGGTATCCGGTGGGGTTATTTGGATTACAGACCATAATGGCTTTGGTCTTTGGCGTAATCATTTTTTCAAAATCCTCTATGGGTGGCAAAGCAAATCCATCTTTGATGCTTGACGGGATTGGAACTACTTTGGCTCCTGCATTAACAGAGAATCCGTTATAGTTTGCATAAAATGGTTCAGGGATGATGATTTCATCACCGGGATCCATCGTAGTTGAAATGGCAATAAGAATAGCTTCCGAGCCACCCGCAGTTACGATAATATCATCCGGACTAATGTGAATATTGTTTTTCTCGTAATATCCAACAAGTTTCTCACGATAAGAAATGTTTCCGGCCGAATGGCTGTATTCAACCACTTTGTCACTGAAATTTCTAATGGCATCCAACGATACATCCGGTGTTGGGATATCGGGCTGTCCGATATTAAGGTGATAAACTTTTACTCCGCGTTTTTTTGCTCCTTCAGCATAAGGCACCAGCTTACGAATAGGGGAAGCCGGCATGTTCTGTCCTTTTATTGATATTCCTGGCATAACTGTTTGATTAAATTAAAAATCCCGTTCAGTAGGGTGAACGGGACAAAGGTCAGAAAAATATTTTATAATCGCCAATAAAATCAAAGAATTATGGCAATACAGTTCCTTTTACTATAAGTATTACAGGCGAGTTCTCTGCATTTGAGATGATGGTAACCTGTTTGCTGAATGGTCCTTCTTTTGCAGCATCAAATTCAATAATGATACTTGATTTTTGTCCCGGCATTACAGGTTTTTCAGAATAAGTGGGCACTGTGCAGCCACATGATGAGCGTGGTTTTGAAAGAAATATAGGCTGACGACCGGTATTGGTAAATACAAATTCAAAAGAAACAGGTTTGCCTTTTTCGATATCGCCGAAGTTGTGAACTTTTTTCTCGAAGGTCATTACAGGGTCACTTTGTGCTGAAAGAAACACAAATGGAATGGTGATAAGCAGAATGGAGAATAGTATTCGTTTCATTTTTTTGTTTTTTAGATTATTGAGCAAAAGGTGTGCCACTGTCGTCGAAATTCTGGATGGGCATAACCTCAGATGGACGTTTACTTATTTTTCCTGTTATTTTCAGATAGACTGTACCTGTACTTGAATTGGATTCTACTACAACCTGTTTGTTAATGGGCCCAATTCTGTGTGAATCGTATTTAACTTTAATAGTAGAACTTTCACCGGGTAATATTGGCTGACGTGGCCAGCTCGGAACAGTGCAACCACATGAAGAGCGTGCCAGTGAGATGATTAGTGGGGCATCACCGGTATTGGTGAATTTAAATTCATAAACAGCTTTGTCATCCTGTAATAATTCCCCAAAGTCATGTACCAGTTTTTCAAATTTCAGATACGGACCTTTCTGTGCCTGTACAGCCAAACTCAGGCCAACCATGACAGCAAAAGCAAGTATATATCGTTTCATGATGTTTATTTTTTACAAATATAAGGCAATGCATTCATTTATCAAATAATGTGCCATTAAAATTTCGGATAAATAACGAATTTTTATTGAAAATATTTTTTTTCCTAAAATTATGTTGTATATTTGCACTCTCATTTTTCGAAAAGAGAACGGTCCGGTAGTTCAGTTTGGTTAGAATACATGCCTGTCACGCATGGGGTCGCGAGTTCGAGTCTCGTCCGGACCGCCAAACAAAAAGAGAAAGCCTGTCAATTATGACGGGCTTTTACTTTTTATTTCCTTATGAAATACTTTGTTTACATATTATACTCGGAGTCTGTGGATAGAATGAAGTTGGCAGATCTTTTGTAAATCGTCTCTTTTATATTTTATCGCGATCAGTCTTTTGGATGGGATATTTGAATCAAAGATTAATTATGTGGTAATTCTGTTTTTAACTTATCCAAATCAATTTCTTGTTGATTGGGATAATTTGTAGCCTCATATTGCATGCTGCTAAATTAATCTTCTATTGTGTGTATTATATCCCTGAATTCAGGGATATTTACATGTATCTTTTTAGATATTGAATAATTATTATTATCTTTGTGTGTAAAAAAGTAAGTAATGAGCCTTTGCTTTTTTACCTTAACTAAAATTATAATTGGCTCAATAAAAACCAATCACTATGAAAAGAAATTTACTGATTTTTTCAATGCTTCTCGCATTTATTTTTGCAGGCGCATTGAACGTTCAAGCTCAATCACAAAAAACTGTTATTAAGGAAGAAGTGTCAGCACGTGGAAATAATCCTGATCTGAAGCAAACAGATATTTGTAATATGCCGGATGTTGAAAGGCCTGATCCTACAGCAACCAGAGGTTCATATTGTGAGTTAACATTTGATAACTATACTGGTTATTATATCAATGTATGGGTTGACGGTGAATATCGTGGTATGCTCGATCCATGGGGAACAGGTTATGTAACTGTTGGTTCTGGTTGGACTACCTGGTACTGTGAAACTTCTGGTGGTACTTACTTTTGGCAAGACAAAGGAAGCTGCAATGGTGAGCAGTGGTGGAATTTAAAGTAAGTTGATGTTTTATAAATGATAAATGACTGTTCCGGAGTAATTCCGGGCAGTCATTTCTATAATATTAAGAGATGAAAACCTTTTACATTTTCTTGTTTTTGATATTGGGCGTTTCATTTGGATTAAATGCTCAGAATCAGTCAGACATGCTCGAGGAAGTTATGTCATCGGTGGTTACGGTAACCGTCGAAAAATCAGAATATAATAATCAAATTCTTGGGTTCAGAGGCGGAATAGATGAAGCCTACAGTAAAGCTCTTGATCTGGGCACTGCTCATAGCTCAGGATCAGGATTCATTATTATGAAAAATGATGTGCTTTATGTTGTAACTAATGCTCATGTTGTAGAAAGCGCATCAGATGAACCGGGTAGTATTTTCGTTTATACCATAGATCAATCGAAGTATGAAATGGAAATTGTAGGAGGAGATTCATTTTACGATATTGCAGTTCTTAAATTTATAAAAAGCCCGGGCCGAGAAGTTTCTGTTTTGAATATCCGAACAACAGAAGCTAGAATTGGCGAACCTGTATTTGCTATAGGAAATCCGCTGGGTGAGTATCCCTACACTGTTTCTCAGGGAATTATCAGCGCCAAAAACAGAATGCGTGGCGGAGCTACTGGTAAATTCGGTTTTTATCAAACTACCGCTACTGTTATTTGGGGAAACAGCGGTGGACCGCTGGTAGATATTAATGGTGAGCTTTTGGGGATTAATTCACAAATCGCGTTTGCTGATGATGGTGGTGACGGTTTATGGCAACCGCAAATTAACTTTGCTCTGGAATCGGGTTTAAGTAATAGGTTGATTGATGACATAATAAATAATGACGGTAGGGTTCAGCGCTCTTTTATCGGCATAGAGTTGCAACAAACATACATAAGTAAATTCGATTACTCTTCGTATTCAAATGTGATGGTACTTGAAGATTCTTTACCAGTAATTTCTGCTGTTTTAAGAGGGTCGCCAGCGTTTAAATCGCTTAATGATAAGATTGGCTATATGATATACAGCGTAAACAATATTGCCATCAGAAATATGGAAGAGGCTCTTGGTGAATTTGAGAAAGTGAGCCCGGGATCAATGATGAAGCTTGGCTTGCTAAAAGATGGTCAGACTTCTGAAGTTTCTTTTAAAACCCAGGAACTGAATCCGGAGAAGAATGAGCAATTTGCCAAGCATATCATTGAATCAGATGAACGCATCACACTAACTGAGGAGGAAGGTACAATATTCGTTGATATTGAAATTCCTATTAAGGGCGAGAGTTTGCAAAAGAGCGAAGAGTATCGTTACGCATTATTGTCACTTGGATTGTACGAAGAAGATTCTTATTCTGCCCTTTGGAGAATTTCCTCTATGGGAGATGTTGGTGCAGCCATAAGATTGAGCGGAATGTATGGCTTCTTCGATATTATACTTATTGCTTATGGCGATGAAGATGCAACACCTGAAAAACTTCGTTTCAATCTGTCTGATGATGAGGATGAAACAGTGATCAAATTATGGTATTAATATAGCAATTATGAAAAAATTATTGACTCTTTCTTTTGGAATTCTTCTGTTTTTAAGTGTACAGTCTCAGGAAAAACGAGCACTAATTATAGCTGTG
>PKSX01000222.1 GCA_002869435.1 Marinilabiliales bacterium
ATGGCTTTCGGAACCAGTTGCCCGGCCATGTCAGAAGTGGTAAAAGCGGTTCGAAATGTTTGGGATCGCACCATGATTGTAAAACTCTCACCTAATGTGACCAATATTACCGATTTTGCTAAAGTAGCTGAAGATGAAGGTGCGGATGCAATATCGTTGATTAATACTTTAATGGGAATGGCGGTAGATGCAAAAACCCGCAAACCAAAACTGAGTACCGTTACCGGCGGACTTTCCGGTCCTGCTGTAAAACCCGTTGCCCTTAGGATGGTTTGGCAATGCTATAATGCGGTGAAAATTCCGATTATCGGTATGGGTGGTATTATGAATACCGAAGACGCTATTGAATTTATAATTGCCGGAGCCACAGCCATTCAGGTAGGAACTGCCAATTTCATAAACCCCGCAGTTACCGGCGAAATTGTCGATGGCATGGAAGCATGGTGCAAAGAACACAATATTGCCAAAATAAGTGACCTGATCGGATCGCTGGAGGTGTAAATTTTTTCCGGGAGACCTTGCCAGTCGAACGACAATCGAAAAGTGTGCTTTTTTTCGGCATCACTACACGACCAGATGAAAAATTTCCAATAATGAATCTGTGCATGCGAGGCTATTTCATCAAATTCCCACATATTTTTAAAAAAATCCACCCTCAATACATTAATTTAGAGTAAATTTGAAGCCCGAAACGATAACACAAAAATTTAGGGATGAGCGCAGAGAGAAAAATTGCTTCGGCATTGATTTCCGTATTCGATAAAACGGGACTGGAACCCATTATCTGCCGACTGGCAGAAATGGGCGTGGAGATATTGTCAACAGGAGGAACGGCTGATTTCATTCGCAAGCATGGTGTTGAAGTTAAGGATGTTTCTGACCTGACGACCTATCCTTCTATTTTTGGCGGTCGCGTAAAAACACTTCATCCTATTGTTTTTGGCGGAATTTTATATCGTCGTGAGCTGGAAGGTGATCGTAATGAGGCGGCTGAGTATAAAATACCTTCCATCGATCTGGTTATTGTAGATCTCTATCCTTTCGAAGATGCAATGAAAAAAACGTACGAGGAACAGCAAATTATTGAAAAAATTGATATCGGAGGTATCAGTCTTATTCGCGCTGCTGCCAAGAACTATAAAGATGTGCTGATAGTTCCGTCACGTGAATATTATGACGATGTGTTGGAGGTTCTAAATAAGGGTGGTAGCACTCTGGAGCAAAGAAAACTATTTGCTGCAAGAGCGTTTGATATTTCTTCGCATTACGATTCGGCTATTTTCAACTGGTTCAACCGGGATAATAGTGTGGACTCCATGAAAATGAGTCTGCGTAACGGCCGCCTGCTTCGTTACGGAGAGAATCCTCATCAATCGGCAAAGTTTTATGGAGAGCTGAATGAAAATCTTGAGCAGCTAAATGGCAAAGAACTTTCATACAATAATTTCCAGGATATTTCCGGTGCTCTCGATCTTATTTCGGAATTTGAACAGGGCGCATGTGTTATTGTGAAACACAGCAATGCATGCGGACTTGCACTACGCGAAAAGACTGTTGATGCCTGGACCAACGCACTTGCCGCTGATCCGGTTTCTGCTTTTGGGGGAATTATCGCTTTCAACCGTGCTTTGGATTACGAGACTTGCGAGAAGATTTCCGAAATATTTTTCGAAGTACTCATTGCCCCAGATTTTGATGAAAAGGGACTCGAATTGCTCAAAAAGAAGAAAAACCGCATAGTACTTAAACTGAAAAAACTACCCATTGCAGATAATGTGATTAAAACTACACAGTTAGGGGTATTGGTGCAGGAAAATGATCGAATTTCGCTTGATAGTACGGGATGGGAACTGAAAGCAGGTCCCGAGGCAGACGAAAAAATTATGAATGACAGTGAAATTGCTATGCGAATTGTGAAACATTTGAAGAGCAATGCCGTTGTACTGGTTAGGAATAGCATGATGATCGGGGCTGGTAACGGACAAACCAACCGTGTCGATGCCGTGAAACAATCCATTGAGAAAGCGCAGAAATTTGAGCTGGAAATCGATGGGGCAGTTCTTGGCAGCGATGCTTTCTTCCCGTTTGCCGACAGCGTTGAGCTGGCGTTTAATGCAGGAGTGAAAGTAGTAGTAGAGCCGGGAGGTTCAGTTCGCGACGATGAAACGATCGAGTTTTGTAAGAAAAACAATATTACTCTGCTGTTTACGGGCAGCAGACATTTTAAACACTGATAAAAACAGAGAAAAGATATGGGCCTTTTCAATTTCATGACCAAAGAGATCGCGATGGATCTCGGTACCGCCAACACTGTCATTATACATAATGATAAAGTGGTTGTGGATGAGCCTTCAATTGTGGCTATCGATCGTCAAACCAATAAAGTTTTGGCTGTGGGTAAACGAGCCATGATGATGCACGGTAAAACGCACGAAAATATTAAAACCATTCGTCCTTTGCGCGATGGAGTAATCGCTGACTTCATGGTGGCGGAATATATGATGCGTGAAATGATCAAGATGATCAATACTCGTAAGCCACTATTTCCACCTTCATTGAAGATGGTAATCAGTATTCCCAGTGGTATTACAGAGGTGGAAGAACGTGCTGTGCGAGATTCAGCCGAGCAGGCCGGAGCCAAAGAAGTACGCCTTATCCATGAGCCAATGGCTGCTGCTATTGGAATTGGCCTCGATGTGCTTGAACCATCCGGAAACATGATCATCGATATAGGTGGGGGCACCAGTGAAATTGCTGTAATTGCTCTTGGAGGAATCGTAAGCAATAAGTCCATTCGTATTGCCGGTGATGATTTTAACGCCGACATCGAAGAGTATATGCGGAAAGCCCATAACCTGAGTATTGGTGAGCGTACAGCGGAAGGAATTAAAATGAATGTTGGTTCTGCAATGGTCGATATTGAGAATCCACCACAGGAGTATGCCGTTCATGGTCGCCACCTGCTGTCCGGAATTCCACGAGAGATCATGGTTTCTCATGCAGAAATTGCACAGGCACTGGATAAAACCATTAGTAAAATAGAGGCTGCTATTCTTAATGCACTTGAGAATACACCGCCCGAGTTGTCTGCAGATATTCTTCGTACCGGTATATATATGGCCGGTGGTGGATCATTGCTCCGTGCATTAGACAAGAGGATTGAGCAGAAAACAAAACTGAAGGTACATGTTGCTGAGGATCCGCTTCGTGCTGTTGCCCGTGGTGCCGGTATTGCACTTAAGAATTTCGATAAATTCCCGTTTCTTATTAAATAAAGCCTGAATTAAGCTATGCGGAATATCATCAGATTTTTCATGCAAATTCGCATAGCCCTGCTTTTTTTATTGCTTGAAGGAATTGCAGTTACATTTATTGTACGTCAGAATGTATACCACAATGCTGCATTTTTCAACTCGTCAATGGAGATTAACGCTCGGATTCTTGAAATTCGAAGTGATATCATATCCTATTTTGATTTACGTAATGAGAATAAGCGACTATTGGAAGAAAATGCACAGCTGAGAGCGATGCTTGAGTCTTCCTATATCGTTACTGACAAGCAAATCTTTGAAGTAAACGACACTTTGTACCGACAGCAGTTCGAGTTTGTTACAGCCACAGTAATTAGTTATTCCAATAATCAGCGAAATAATTATCTAACCATCGACAAAGGTTCTGACCAGGGTATTGAAGAAGGGATGGGTGTATATTCTCCTGATGGGGTAATAGGTGTGGTTGACCGATGCACAAAGAATTACTCGCTTGTAAGGTCGTTTTTACATAGTTCTGTTCAGATCAGTACTAAAGTGAAAAGACTTGGCGCTGTTGGAACAGCTGCTTGGGATGGAAATAATTTTAACTATGCATACCTTAATGATATTCCTTTGCATGTGATGGTGAAGCCCGGTGACACTTTAGTTACCAGCCGTTTCAGCAGTATCTTTCCTGAGGGAATATTATTGGGTTATGTTGAAAATGTAAATACAGACGAAACAAAAGCATTTTATAAAATTAGATTCAGACTTTCAGTTGATTTTAGTCAGTTAAGTGGTGTGTATGTGATTCGGAATCTAATCAAGGAAGAATTGGAAGAATTACAGGATGTTGAATTAGAATACAATGAGTAGACTATTTATAAAACATATAACCCGGTTTCTTGTGGTCATGTTTCTTCAGGTCATGATTTTCAATTATCTAAACTTATTCGGGTATATCAATCCGTCTGTTTATGTGTTTTTTATTCTTTTATTGCCTTTTGAAACACCTGCCTGGCTCTTTTTGATTCTTGCTTTTTTTACCGGTCTTACGCAGGATGCTTTTCTGAATACCGGGGGTATTCATGCGGCAGCTGCTACATTTATTGCATTTCTTCGCCCAACACTTCTTCGAACAATCTCCAGCAGGAGAGAATTTGAAAGCGGTATTAAACCCGAAGTTCAAGACCTTGGATGGAAGTGGTTTTTATCTTATTCAGGGATATTGATTCTTATTTATGCGTTTATTACTGAACTCTTACTCGTATTCCATTTTTCAAATTTTGGCGATACTCTGCTTAGGGTTCTTTGGCAGGCGTTATTTACTTATGCACTTGTACTGGCCTTTGAATTTGTAAGGTCATTGAATAAGCAAAAAGCTATAATTTAAGGCAATTCTCAGATAAATAAAAGAGACAAGGCACGCCTTATCTCTTTCGTAATATCTGCTTGTTTTTTTATTCGACTACAACTTTGAATTTGCTGTGGTCAATTTCAATAATATAAACTCCGCTTTCCAATCCCAAAATTTGATTATCAATAATATCAGTGCGAATTATTCTGCCCAGCATATCTTTTATTATAATATTATCATATTCGCCAAAAATTGTAATTGGTTGACCTTCAATTGATGGGTTTGGCCCTATGTTCACCTCATTATTATCGCAACTTACATATAATATATCAAATGTTTCCTCCATGCCGTCAAAGTCTGTTTGAGACAATCTGTAATAATATTCTTGTCCGGGTTCAACATCATCAATGAACTCATAATTTGTTTCCGAATTGCTGTTACCCTGGCCATAGATTACACCAATTTTTTCAAAATCAACAGCATTTGTACTTCTTTCAATAGTGAAATAATTATTATTTGTTTCAGATGCAGTTTTCCACTCTAATTTTACAGTACTATTATCTAAACAGTCATAATCAAGTTTTGTCAACTCTACCGGCAATACACATGGAACAGAAACGGATGTAACCAGGCAGTCCCACCCTTCTCTGTTTACAACGGATGTTGCCCAGAATTGGAAAGTTAAGCAATTTCCAGAAGAACAGAGATGACCTAACTGATTCGTGTAATTACAATCTCCAAGTGGATTATCAGGTCCCAGAGTTGTACAATTAGTATTAAATGTAGGAGGTTCACCATTTGCAGAACCCACAGCTCTGTTATCAAATAATATTGTACCTGAAGTAGTATTATTATCATAAATCACCATCCAGTCAAAACCAGAATTGGTATTAAACATGGCAAAATCTCTGAAATTTGCAACTATGTATTCTCCGGGTGCACCACAAATAGTAACAATTGTGAAACAACCGCAGTTACAGAAATTATTAGCAACACCATCAAGACATGGGTCTCCGCCAACATCTCCATCATCATAAAATGTTACACTGGCTAAAGATGTTAGTGTGTGAGAAACTGTTGTACATGCTGTGGGGACCAATATTGGCGGACAGGGTGGACAGGGTCCACCACAATCTACTCCTAGCTCTCCCTGATTCTGAATGCCGTCGGTACATGAAGGGCACTCAAGGATGGCATATGCATCAACACCCGCACAAGCCGGAGTGGCTTCATCTTCAACAGTTACATTAACGGTTGTGTTTGCCGGGAATGGCCCGATAGTCTGAATACCGGTTGAATTGATTCCCAAAATTGGAGGCGCACCTCCATCGTTTGTAATTGCTACTGATGCAGCACCACTTAATGAGGTGATATCTACATCAATAAAGAATTCCTCGAGTGGACAATTATCACCACCATCGCTTAGTGTAAATATTGGTGCACATTGTGGTGTAACATTTAAAGTAAAATTATTGATACACTGAGGAGAAGGGTATGTCGATACCGTGAAATAATAAGTTGTTCCACCGGTTAATGTTGCAGATCCTGTTGCGTTTGCTCCTGTATTGGTTATGGCAACAACGCAGGTTCCAACATCCGGGCACCCTTCTGTTACTATGACCCCTACCCAGGTGCCATCGGTTGTTAATGAAACATCAACTATCTCATTTGTGGCAGGTGTGTATTCAAATACATAATCGTCTCCGTTTAAGTAACTTGAACCGCAAGCACTTGCAGAAGAATAGTTATCGCATGCACCGCATGTAGAACCGGAAAATGTATATGGCATAGTCATTACCGGCGCATTTGCACAGGTCATGCAATTCTCACAAACAACTGAAACAACATTACTTTGAGTAGTTAAGCTTGTACAATCGGAACATCTCATAAATAAATAATAATTATATGTTCCAAGAGTACTCAATACTTCAGTATAAGTTGAAGTTGTACTCCAGGATTGCAAAACTGTTCCTATATCATCTTCCCATTGATATTCCCAGTTTCCTGAGCAAACACCACCCACATGTGAAACATAATCATATGTAACCAAAGTCCCAGGAGAAACTGAAGATGCATCTGCACCAGCAGTGACTGAAGTTGGTGGGCCGCAACTTGCACAAGATGCATTGTTTTCTGTGTAATTTCCGGGTGGGTCACTTGTTTCTGCATGAGTCAAAGTTCCAAGATTATCATATAAATAATATTCCACTTCATTTGGGTATGAGCCAGATAAGTCAATGACCAAATCAATATCATCCCCATCCGAAATCTGAATTGGAATGCAATATGGCCCTGAACCACTTGCCAGAGTATAATTACCCTGTAATGAACCAGCAACATATACATCTATTGAGTTTCCATTCCATCCATCGCCGTAGCTGTCTTCAAGGCATACTTCCCATACGCAATCCCACCAGGGAGTAATACAAGAGATAGATGCTTCCCATCCAGCATATGTTACTGAGCCATCAGAAGACCATACAAATGTCAGGTCGCCGGTAACTGAAGCAGTGATGGTTACCCCATTTAGGTCAGTGCCATCATATACACCTATTACGGGGTATGTGTTATCAGGTCCGTCATAGATGGTCAAGTCATCATAGCCGCTTTCGGTGCTGAAGGATGTAAAATCAAATTGCAACATATCACCAGCAGTTGCAGGCGAGAATGTCATAGTAAATGATTCACTAATAGAGTAATTACTTCCATTGCCACCACTATCATAAAAGGTTCCGGAGCAAGTTGTTTCCGAACCGTCCTGCATAGTGTAATTTTGAGAAAAACCAGTAATCGAGGTTAAAATAATAAACAGGATGAATATTAATATTTTCATTGTCTTTCTTTTTTAGTGTTTTCATTTGACCTGAATTCATGTTCCTCTCTGCCCATACAGTTTAAATATCTTAGCATCTCATCGCTGTCTGCCACAAATGAACATTTTCCGTCAACCACTTTTTCAACCTCCATGAAAAATTCAGAGTATTCTGTATACTGATTATTCAGGTTTATATAAACCAGTTTTTCATCTTCGCAATATTCAATAACTATTACATTGAGTTACTCGCAGTATATCATGATTTTTCCAAAATCATCAATGCTTGAATTATACGCAAATAAAACGGTTTCTTGTTTTTGTGCATATGAAAATAAAACCACAAAAACTAAACTAATAAAGAGTAGTGTTTTTTTCATTCCCCCAACATTTTAGTCATTTGACTATAAATCTACATAAAAGATTAATTTATATGTCTAAATCACTAATGTTTAACACTAAATGATATATTATTTCGACATAGGTAGTTATGTCTATACGTTTCTATTAGAGCCGATATGGTGTAGTTAACAGGCCAGTGTTTTCGTTCTGGAGCCCTTTGAAAAATATTTGAAAAACTATTTTCTATCCTGAAATAATTGATTTGCTCAAAGAGGAACAATGTTTTATGGTCAGTATCCTGTTTGGCACAAAAAAACCGACCATGAATGATCGGTGTTGAGGTCTCGAGCGGATTCGAACCGCTGTACGCGGTTTTGCAGACCGCTGCCTAGCCACTCGGCCACGAGACCCTTTTTGGGCTGCCTAGCCTCCCGATAGCTATCGGGACGGCCACGAGACCGTAAACGGACTGCAAATATAGCAATTAATATTATTTTCCAAAGCCAAATTTCTTCTTTATATGATTTTCTATCTTATAGAAATAGTCTTTATCCATTGAATAGACGGTGATTTCAAGAAAATAACGATCTGTTTCCTCACTCAACGCCTTTATTTTTGGCTCATTCTTCACCGAAGACCAGGGTAAGTTCAGAATTTCATAACGAATTTTCTGTATCAGCTCTCCTGTTGAGATTTCTTTTAAGGCCTGCAGTTTAAAAGAGTAAGACAAAATCATCTCTGTCGGATTGGTTTTGATGATTTGGCTATTTAAAATCCTTGTATAGGGTATGATTATGCTCTCTTCATTATCATTCATGATCTCCAGATTACGATGATGAAAAGCCTGTATCTTGCCTTGAAAATCACCAATTTTGATGGTGTCTTGTAGGTTGAATTTTTTATTGGCTTTCCAAACAATGCCTGCTATGATGTCTCTGAATGCAAACCAACTGAAAAAGGCCAGTATAACCAGTAATATGCCAAAAATCCATATGGTGTGTATACTGCCGCCTTTCTGAATAAAATACTGTGCTGATAGAATCAGATAGACCATCCAGAACAATGATTCTGTGAGTGGCAGATACTTAAGAAACATGAGTTTGCGTTTGCGGTCAACCACATACCTTAGGGTCAGTGAAAGAATCCTGAACCCGGCCAGCAGTATCAGCGTTACCACAATATAAAATATAAGCGTATCGAGTTTCATCAGATCATTTCTTTTACTTGAAGTTTATGAGCAATATGTGTGTGCATATACGGGTTAAGTTCAAATACACGGTTTTGATCTTCCACAATAAGGGCTGCACGTTTCAGAATCATAAGTTTTTTGAATAAAACATCGGGTTCTTCCCATGTTATTCGTTGTAGTTTCTCTATCGTAAGCCTTTTGTGAAGCAGGAATTGCATCAATAATAAGTACCACTCATTTCCCAGATAATCAAGTTTGTTCAGGTCTGCCTGCTTTGGCATTTTTACGCTTATTCCCTGATCATCAAATTCATAAATATTGGCCAGCCATGCGTTGAGGGCAACACCAATATTTCCTTTTGAAAAATTGAACATCCGGGCAAAAAACTTGGGCTGCGAGACCAAACTCAACCCCGACTTCCTTTCTTGTCTGATTTTGAGTTTCAAACTGCTTGATTCATGGCGCTGCAGTATGATCTTTTCAAGCATTGATGCATCAAAAGCTCCTGTTTCAATAATGTTCAGAAAATGACTTTCAATCTTTTTCAACTTATTGATAATGGCAAAGCTGTTTCTGTTAACGTTTACAATAATGAATATGCGCTGGCTAAATCGCGATATTATATCAATGATTTTGTCTATTACTGTAAACCCGTCAGGGCTTTTTTCCCACCAAAGCTCAAGGTCATCAATCACCAAAGCAGAGCCCTGAGGCATTTGAGCCAAAATAATATCTGTTTCACCCTCCATTTCTGTGGCTTTTGCCAGTGCATCTCTGAAATGACCAAGTGAAATGCTTCCTTCATGGGGCGGACTTAAAGTATATACCTGTTCGGTTTTATATAGTTTTCTGGCAATATGTTGCGAGAAGAAACTTTTTCCTGAATTATAGGCCCCTTTAATCAGCAACCCTCCCGTATACCCGGCGCGATGCCTTTCAATAGTCTTCAATACGCTTTCAATTTCAGATTTACGCCCCATCCACAAATCAGACACATAATGAGTTTTATTGCTGAACAACTGCATATAATAATAAGGTAGTTTATTCAGAATATCCATGTCAGGTTTCACCTGGTCGTAAATATTCAGCAAATCATTAACACGGGCTTCTTTGGTTTCTGCTGCATCTCTTATTTTACGTGCCAGTATAAGACCTTTACTCTGATTGTACCAGTACTGATCTACTAACCGGCGGAAACGACTTCGCACAGCCCTTAAACCACCGGAGATGGCTATTTTGCGTTTACGGCTTTCCTGCTCCTTTACGTATTGCTTTATATTGGATGCAGTTTTGATGAACTTACTCACCGAAAGCAATTCAGCAGTGGCATTCATGCGCTCGCCAACCTGTAAATTGAATCGGGTATTTATTTTCTGCAGTTTTTCCTTTTCCTGCTTTAATTCATCAATGCGTTCGCGTATTTGAATACAATACTGTCCGTCTTTGTTTTCTGTAGTTTCACTGGTAAAGGCAATGAAACGCAAATGCACCTGAACATTGGAATATGATTCTCCCAACTCCATAGAGTATTCTGCGATGCTTTTCTCCATGGGTTCAAGAATCTCATTCTGAATGATATAATCAATTAACCGTGCTACAGATAGTTTAATGGTTCTAGCTTCTTTAAATCCTATTTCATTGTAATTGTTGAATACTTCGCCATCCATTAAATGAATACTTTCAGGTAATTTATCCAGAACCGGACGTAGTTTGTACAGAATCTGATCCGTTATTTTCTGTATTTCATTTATCTCCTGAAGAATAGTATCTTTATGTTCATAATTGAACTCTGCTTTTTTGCCTGTTTCACAACTATTGATATATTTTTCGGCAGCTTCAATAGATTTATCGTAATGTTCTTCCAGTGATTCCCTTATGCGCTGGTGCGTATCAGCCGATTGTTCCCGGAATAGATTCTTAAGCCTCAGATGCATTTTCAGCAATGTAAGCTGAAGCAAAACAATATTGGCTCCCAGTTCCTGATGTTGTTTCCAGGCCGGAAGTATGTCGGGTAACTTATCAATGTTTTTCTCTTTGGCAATTTGCTTGAACCGACTGCTTCTTAGTGCATATCTAATCTTTAGTGGCCGATTCAGTACATTGGAAATTTCCTGCAATGTTTTTACATTGTCTTGCATTAGAACTGCACTGAGCTCTCTGCCGGCATCCATGCAAATACTTTTCAGCATACCGATATGCTCATCTACCAAAGAACGATGCTCATTAATGTCTGAAACATCAATCCGGCATTCATGGCATTTTACGGCAAGTTGCAAGTGTGCAATTCGCAATTGCTTAATAAATTTCTGTGTTTCCACCTGAAACTGCATGGATATCAAGCGGTGCTTCTCATAAAGATTGTTGAGATGTTGTGCTGTAAAAAGCGGATAGTATTTTTCGAGGAGCCTGCGATAGGCAACTTTTATGGTTTTATTCTTATTGTTGCGTCCTTTAATTCGGCAATATACCCAATCATCGTTTTTTGAAATATTTTCTTCGATAGCTTTAAGAAAATCACCTAAGCCTTGTTTTTGATGAATAAATAAGTCAGGAAGAATTTCCTGTTGCATGTGAATGTTGAGCTTGATAAGCCGGTTTGTCAGTACAAATAGATAGTTCCCGATATGATCTTCCTGCTGCCGGATATCAGTTAGGTTTTCACCCAGCTTGTCAAAATGTGTATTAATTCGGCTTTCAACATCAGAAATATAATTTTCAAACTCCTGATATACTTTCAGCACATTTTTATCAAAGAAGTGCTTGTAAAGTTGTAAGTTATTATCGGCGAAACCTCTGAAACGACGATTCAGAACAGCATTGGAAGGGTAGGTTAGTTCAGGGATTTCTCCACTTTCACCGGCAATAAGACTTACGATATTGTGATCTTCATCTTTTTCAGCGTGCGATTCAATATCCTTTAATCCGATTTGAAGATCCTTGAAATATGAAGATGCTTTAATGAAAACCACAGTACCAACATCCTGACATAACAAATTGGTTTCTTCAATAAACTCTTCTTCCTTACCTTTTTCAATTTCGGGTAAACCAATAAATACCAGGTCTGTTTTTACAGACTCGGTACGAATTATATCAAACATAGGTTTTTTCTCAACCTGATTATTGATTACCTTTAACTCAGCATCAAGGCGTAGATTATCGATGATTTTTCTCGCTTCCCGTTGAATGAACTCTTTTTCCGAGTTTTCATGATTAACAATCAGCAGTCTAACTTTGGCGTGACGCCAGTCATCGGTAATCAGTAAGAACCTGGTAAGGGTTAAGGCAAGATTTCCGTTTTGTCCGCTGCCCCGCCACCAGATATCGATACTTTGTTTTCTGGAAAAACATTTCCGATAGTCATAATCCATCAGCAAAATGTTCATGTCCAGGTCGTTTACTGTTTCCAATGTTTGAACGAAGCGCTGCGGATCTTTCTGTTTTGTGGCCCAGCCCAATAATACGGTGTTGGGTACGATGCCAGAGAAGCCATAGTTCTGTGAAATAACTTCCACTCCTTCATAGAAGTTTTGACAGCTTTGTTTTCTGGAAAAAACGCCTTTTTCACTTTCGCTTTCTTCTGTTTTAACCGATTGTTCGCTTTTTGGAAAAAGTACTTCGGAGTCTTCAGTTTCAATCAGGTCGAAATTGGAAAGAAAACCGTGTTTACCAATGAGGTACTTGCCAAATTGCATCAGGAATGGTCGTTGTTTTTTATCGCTGCTGAACAAAAGAATATTGGGTCTCCAGTTTCTTTCCTCAATTTCTTTCTGATCCATTTTGTGTAGAGTAGTTCTAACAACAGAGGCCCAAACCGATTGCCAAACATCCCCAAAATCGAGATGCAGTTGCCGGCGTTTTAGCAGAAAGTATACCAGTAAAATAATTACGATGGCCGCAATCATTGCAATGAAATCGATTCGGAACATCACAAAGAAACAGGCTGCAAACCCAATAATCCCAACCCAAATCGGGATTTTGAAACTAGGGCGAAAATCGCTGCTGGCCCATTTTTCAAGAGAATAACTGATATTGATAAATCCGTATGCGGCTATATAAAACATTGAAACTACACGGGCAATTACGTCGAGTTCCCCGATCAGAATACCACCTTCGGCAATCAGGAAAGTAAGAATAAGTGCATTTCGGGGCTCTTTGTTTATCCCGTATCCTTTTCCAAATACTCTTGGCGTAATTTTGTCTTTCGACATGGCCTGAAGGATTCGTGGTCCACCTAAAATTCCTCCAAGGGCAGAAGAAAGAGTTGCGCCCCAGACTCCGGCAATAACCAATGGTGCTGACCATGCAATGGTTATAAGGAAATTAGTGTCGGTTGCTAAAATCTCTGGGTTTACAAAGAAAGCAAATCCTGCTGCCAGCGCCAGATATACTATCAGGCCGGTAATAATGGCAAATAGTGTTCCGCGGGGAATATTCTTTTTTGGGTCTTTTAGGTCTCCCGACATGGCCACACCGGCCGTAAATCCGGTTACAGCAGGGAAGAAAATGGCAAATACAAGAGCAAGGGGCTCATGTTCGGTAAAGGGCTGATAGTGTATAGCTCCACCTGATGATGAGTTCATGACCAGACCGGCTCCGATCGAAATCAGGGATAGGAATATGGCTGCAAGAATAAAGAACTGTGTTTTTATGGCCAGCGAAGTACTTATAAAGGCCAAAATAACCAAGAAAACAATTACTGCTGTACCAATGATTCGCAGTGAATCGATATTGGGCTCAAGGTTCAGAAACTCCTGTATTTCCTGTATACTCAGAAAACTTTCTGCAAAACCAATGATGTAAAGCGAAATACTGAGTGCGGTACCCACAAATAACGTAAGTCCAATTGAACCGCCCATTGGAAGACCAAGGCTTCGTGAAAGCATGTAATAAATGCCACCGGTTTTTATCTTTTTATCGGTCGCAATCGATGAAATGCTAAGTCCAGTACTGATAGAAATAATATGGGCTATCAGAATAATTCCAATGGTGGCAATAAGTCCTGCCTGACCTACAACCCAGCCCAAACGCATATACATAATCACACCAAGAATGGTGAGAATTGAAGGTGTGAAAACACCGGCAAATGTTCCGAATTTTTTCTGCGCTGTTCCCATGGTTTTGCTACATTACGGTTTTTACCGTATTCGCAATGTTTGTATACCTTATATAAAGGGAAAGGTTACATTTAGGCAATGTAAATTAATTCCTTTTTGCCCGCTCATTAATTAAAGCAGTGAGAAAAGCCTGTTCTTCTACAGTAAATTTAATATCATTTTCACTAAGCTGCGGGTTAGGAATATACCAGGAAAACTTTTCAAAATAATGATAGAAATCTTTGCCCCCAAAGGTATAACCATGAATGGAATAAACAAAGTTTATCATATCCTGAATGGCCTCTAATGTAATGCCCTCAAATTCGCCTTCATATCTTTTGGCATCATCGCTGCCAATAATCCAATGGAGCGACGGAAGCTCAATATTGAAGTCATTTGTATATATTTCACTAAAGTCATAATACTTTGAACTCAGACTTTTGAAAGAGAGATTAATGTCGTAGTCTGGCTTTAAATTCGTGCAGTGTAATGATAAATACCCGCAGGTTAAATATGCATGGATTTTATTTGGGTCTCCCTGTATTTCTGATATTTTACCCACACCATTTATTTCGTATGCCATTGCGGCAATACTTTTTGACAATGTAGCAGGTAATTCAAACCACTGGCCACTTGCATCTATAATCATGGTAAAATCTTCAATGGTTTGATTTGCCCACATTTTACCCGTTTTAAGACGATATAAAAAGTCTTCATTTCTGTATTTTGATCCTTTAAAAACATAATGATTATAGAGTTTTGTAACACCGGGCTCGAAAGTAACATTGAAGTAATATATTACATCTCTTTCTTCAACTCCGTCAATTGTAGTACTGAACCCGCGGCTTTCGTATTTAGTAACTTTATAAGGCAGAATACTTCCATTTTGGGCTGCAATAAAATCATATACATATGGATGGCGCATTTCCTTTTCTACATCGAAATTGAAATCAATATCTTCATATGTCATGCAGGGCGGAACAACAAAACCTACAATTTCGGTACGAGTCTCTCCGGGGTTATTGAACTCAAAAAATACATCAACCACAAGACCTTCCGGAGTATACGTAAAGCGCAGTATCTCTTTTTGCATGGAAATGCTGGTTTCCTGAACAGGGAATAAATTGCCGCCTTCTGAATAGAAAATGCCACTGTCGGCGTAGGTTGAAAAAGACAATAATACTAATGCAATTAAGAGAAATGATTTCATTTTTTCTGTAAATATAAAAAGAATCTGATTGGTTATAAGGGGCTTAACATATAATAAGAACTACATACTAAAAACTGTCATCTCATTCATAAACCCAATGGCATCTTCAATCCCATTAATATTATCGGCTCGTAGTAATAGTCTTTCGTTTTTCTCTTTCATCATGCATTTATCGGGATGATGGGCCACAAATTGTAATAAGTTCTGAAAGCCATCACCGGCAAAGAAAGGCGATTCCTGATTACTGCTGAAATACAGAATAAGAGAATTGTTTTTAAGCACCACTTTTTCAATGGCAGAGTTTTTGGCCAGCCATTTCAGACGGAGCGCTGCCAGCAGGTTTTTGCTTTCTTCCGGAAGTTCGCCGAAACGGTCTTTCAGCATAGCCTCAAAGTTCGACAGGCCTTCTTCATCCTGAATATCATTCAATTCTTTGTACAACATTAAGCGTTCTGCAATTCCGGGCATGTAATAATCAGGGAAAAGCAGGCTTATATCGGTTTCTATGCTTACATCGCGCACATATACTTTCTTGTGATTATCGTCTTCATACAAATCGGCAAACTCTTCCTGTTTAAGTTCCTGCATGGCTTCATCGAGAATCTTCTGGTACATTTCGTACCCGATTTCGGAGATGAATCCGCTTTGCTCTGCTCCAAGCAGATTCCCGGCCCCGCGTATGTCCAGGTCGCGCATGGCAATTTGAAAGCCACTGCCCAGATCGGAAAATTCGGAAATGGCCCTGAGCCGCTTTCGGGCATCATCGCTCAATACCGCTGATGGAGGAGTCATTAAATAGCAGAATGCTTTTTTGTTGGACCGGCCAACACGACCGCGTAGCTGATGCAGATCACTCAAGCCGTAATTCTGAGCATCGTTAATAATCATGGTGTTGGCATTGGGTACATCGAGGCCGTTTTCTACAATACTGGTTGAAATCAGCACATCTACTTCGCCATCAATAAAACGCATCATTTTTTGCTCCAGCTCTTTGCCATCCATTTGCCCGTGTCCAACCGCCATTCTTGCTGCAGGAACCAGTTTGCGAATCATTTCTGCGACATCGCCGATATTTTGAATGCGGTTATGTACAAAATACACCTGGCCGCTGCGCGATAATTCATTTTCAATGGCTTCTTTAATCAAATCGGGATGAAAGGGTCGTACTTCGGTTTCAACCGGAAAGCGATTTGCCGGAGGCGTTTTCAGAATACTCAGGTCACGTGCACCCATGAGCGAGAACTGTAGGGTACGAGGTATCGGCGTTGCAGTTAATGTAAGTGTATCAACATTGGCTTTAATATTGCGCAGTTTTTCTTTGGCAGCTACACCAAATTTCTGTTCTTCATCAATAATCAACAGCCCGAGATCGGCAAATTCAATGTCTTTTCCCAAAAGTTTATGTGTTCCGATGATGATATCAAGCTCGCCGGATTTAAGTTTTTGCAGCGATTCTTTTTGTTGTTTTGTTGATCGAAAGCGATTCAGATAGTCGACATTTGCAGGAAGTTCTCCTAACCGTTCCCTGAATGTTCTATAATGTTGCAGGGCAAGAATTGTTGTGGGGACGAGTATGGCCACTTGCTTTGAATCGGCGACGGCTTTAAAGGCAGCGCGGATTGCAATCTCTGTTTTACCAAATCCAACATCTCCGCATATCAGCCGGTCCATGGGGTGTTCGGCCTCCATGTCTTCCTTGATTTTTAGAGTAGCCTGTTCCTGGTCTGGAGTGTCTTCGTAAATAAAAGATGCTTCGAGTTCGTGCTGTAAATAGGTGTCGGGCATAAAGGCAAATCCCTTGCTGCTTTTTCGTTTCGCGTAAAGCTGAATTAAATCACGGGCAATATCTTTTACCTGCTTTTTCGCTCTGTTTTTCTTGGTTTCCCATGTTTTGCTGCCAAGAACATCAATTTTTGGAGGGCTGCCGTCTTTGCCTACGTATTTTGAAATACGGTGCAAAGAGTGAATGCTGAGCATCAGCTCGTCGTTGCCCTTGTACAGCAAACGTATGGCTTCCTGCATTTCTCCGTTTACTTCAGTTTTTACCAGTCCGCCAAATTGACCAACGCCATGGTTGATATGCACTACATAATCTCCCGGTTGAAGGTTGATCAGTTCGTTCAAGGTAATGCGCTCCGGGCGGGTAAATCTCTGTGATATTCTGGCTTTCAGGTGCCGACTGAAGATCTGGTGATCAGTGTAAACTGCGGTTTTGCTTTTCTTATCGGTAAATCCGGCCGAAACCGAAAATTTTTCAATGCGGATCAGCTTTAGAATATCTCGCCGGTGTTTTGTTTCCAAATCCTGAAAAATGCTGTGCAATCGCTGAATTTGTTTCGGACTTTCAGACACTATGCTGATATTCCAGTTCAGGCTTGCCTTTTCAAAGATGTCGTCAGTCAGCAGTTCAAAATTACGATTAAAGCTTGACTGAGGGTTTTGGTTGAAGTCTATTTCCTCTGATGCATTTCCGCGCTGGCAAACAAATACATGTTTCTGAACCGATTTAATAATGTCTCCGGCACTACTGTATTTCCATTGAATGGCTTCTTCATGAGCAATTATTCGGGTGTATTCTGTATTGCATTTTTCTTCAACTACGGCCATATCATCGAGCCAGATAATGCTGTCTTCAGGAATCAGAGAAATGAGCGATTCGTATTCTTCTTCGTCGTTGCTAGAATTCAGATCTGGTAATATATCGATTTGATCTATACCCGAAATGGTAAGCTGGTTGCCGGGGTCAAAACTGCGGATGCTTTCAACGGTATCGCCAAGAAAACTGATTCGGTACGGATTTTCATCGGCAAATGAATAGATGTCACAAATACCTCCGCGAATAGCATATTGCCCGGGATCGACTACAAAATCAACACGTGAAAATCCATAAGCACTTAAAACCTCTTCTATGAAATCAGTAGAAACAGCTTCGCTCCGATGCAAGTGTAATGCGTTTTTACGAATGAAATCGGTACGTACCGATTTTTCGGTCAGTGCCTCAGGGTAAGTGACAATGCAAATCTTTTTTTTGTGGCTCAGCGATCGTAATACCTCTGCTCTGAGCAACATATGTCTTGAATCGGGGACCAACGGTGCATAATCCTTTCGGTATGAAGCCGGAAAATACAGAACTCTTTTCTGGTTGGCTTCCATATCGGTTTCGCCCAAAAGACTTTCCAGATCATTGTATAAATAGTTGGCGGCTTCCTGATCAGGTGCAATAAATAAAGTAGTGTTGTTTATCGTGTGTATGGTGCCGGCCCCGGTTACTCCAAATCCCGATCCTGCAATTCCGGACAAACGAATCCCGTCCAAAACATTGTTCTGGAGTAAATTAGTGAGTTTCTGAAACGGCGCGCTCTCATAAAAGGAATGAAAGATCTGCCTTGCCGTTTTGTGCAGTTTCATGGGGCTAAATTAGTCTAATTTTTGTTCGAAGGCATAAAAAAAGCGCCGTAAAACGACGCTTCTATGTAATTGCATTTCTTAGTGCATTGGATGCTTTTTAAAAATGTCTTCGCTTTTCATCAAAATGTCAACATACTGTGCACGCTTGTATGCGAATGGATCATCGACATATTTCTGGGAAAGTTTGCCCTGGAAATCGTGTACATTGTTATAGCCTTTGTCATTCATCCACTTTTCAATATCAGCCAGCATGGTTCCGATATGTTCGATCTTGTTTTTGTACAGTGTGCTTACTACTTGTACGGCGTCGGCACCGGCAAGAATCATTTTAATTACATCTTCACCATGGTGAATACCGCTGTTGGCAATGATACTGGCTTTTACTTTTCCATAGAGTAACCCGGCATATCGGAGCGGAATACGATTGTCTTCCGGATGGCTGGTGTAATCGCTGAAAGTCATTTTCTGATTTTCAATATCAATATCTGGCTGAAAAAGACGGTTAAACATGACAACACCTTTGGCTCCGGCATTTTCGAATTCGTGAATCAGATACAAAGCGTTGCTTGAGAACGGGCTGAGCTTTACGCTTACCGGGATCTTAACGGCTTCGCAAACAGCTTTTACATTATCAATCTGTGATTTAATAATGTTTTCAGGTGCATTTAATGTGTCAGCCGGAATATTATACATATTCATTTCTATACCGGCAACACCCATCTCTTCAATTCTTTTGGCATAATCGACCCATGTTTCCCTGTTGATACAGTTTAAGCTGGCAATAACGGGAATTTGGAGTGCATTCACAGCCATGCGAAGTTTCATGAGGTATTCTTCGGGGCCTGCATGTTCAATTTTTGGAAAAAGTTTCACCATTTCTGCATTGCGTTCATCGTATTCAGAAAGCTGGTCATCCATTTGAAGTTTTTCAAGCATAATTTGCTCTTCAAATAGTGATTTAAAGACGATTGCAGAAGCACCTGCTTCTTCCATTTTTTTCAGTTTGTCGAGATCGTATACCATATTATTGGCTCCAACCACAACGGGGTTCTTCAATTCGAGCCCCATATAATTTACTTTTAAGTCTGCCATTTTTTTGATTTTTTTATTTAAAGCATAAAATTAGACATTAAAGTACTTAATACCAAGAGAAACTGATAAAGATCAAGTTTTTACAGAAAAATTAATAAAAAAACTGCCCCAAGCAAAATGCCAGGGCAGTTTCAAAAAAAAGTGTAAATATGTTTATGCGCTTTCTTTTTCGCTCATGAGATTGGCCATAAGGAAATCACGGTTCATTTTGGCAATATGTGTTACATTGACTTCTTTCGGACATTCATATTCGCAAGCATAGACATTGGAACAGTTTCCAAAGCCGCAGTCATCCATAACCTTAACCATATTTTGAACTCTTCGCATGGCTTCAGGTTTACCCTGAGGGAGGTAAGCCATATGAGCAACTTTAGCACCTACGAATAGCATTGCTGAGCCATTTGGGCAGGCCGCAACACAGGCACCACATCCAATACATGCGGCTGCATCCATAGCTTTTTCTGCCAAGTGGCGAGGAACCGGGGTTGAATTTGCTTCAGGGGCAGAACCGGTTTTTACCGAAATAAATCCCCCAGCCTGAATAATGGTATCAAGCGCAGTTCTGTCGACCACGAGATCGCGAATCAGTGGAAATGCTTTTGAACGCCAGGGTTCAATAACAATGGTTGCTCCATCTTTGAACTTTCGCATATGTAATTGACAGGTAGTTACAGCACTGTCTGGTCCATGGGGGCGACCGTTGATATACAATCCGCACATTCCGCAAATGCCTTCCCGGCAGTCGTGATCGAAATGTACCGGACAGCCCGGAACAGAAATAGAGTCATCATTATTAATTAAACGCTGATTCAACTGATCTAGCATTTCTAGAAATGATGAATCAGAGGAAATATTGTCAATTTTATAAGTAACAAATTTTCCTTTACTTTTTGCGTCTTCCTGACGCCATATTTTTAACGTAAACTTCATAATTTCTTTGTTTTACGTACTACTAACTTAAAAAGACTTCAAATAACGATTGCCTGCTTCTTGAATCCACTCCAGCTCAGAAGCTTCTGATGCAGATTTGATTTCGCTGTTTTCTTTATACCTGATGAGTTTGTCATCGGAAAAATAATAGCGATATTCATTGGCTTCTTCATCAGAGTACATTACCCTCTTAAATACAAAAATTAGTTTGCCTCTCAGAAAGAGATACTCTGTATATTCAAAATTCCAGGAGTATTGAGTGGAATTAATGACCAAAGCAAGAGCCCATGAATTATCATGTTCATCATTGCCTTCCATTTCCTCAGCTTCCATTTCATCTGAATAAAAATAATGAGTAGTATCCTGAAAAATGCCAACTGCTCTCCAGGGAGATTTGTTTACATTTCTGTACTTAATGTCGTGATAATACGGAGAATACTCAAGTGAATCGGGATCCGTTGCATTAACCCATGATTTAACAAAGTAATAATGGTCGCGGATAGCTTGTATTTCACCGTCTTGTGCAAGAGATGAAAAAGACAAACCCACCAGCAGAATTATTATTAGTCGTTTCATTATTTATAATTTCTGGTTTTCAGTTCAACGGCTTCAAATTTAAGCTCTTCTTTAACCAGTTCTGCTGCTTCATCTTCTCCTTTAAACAGCCAGCTGGAAACATAAGCGAACTTATCATCGTGGCGAAGAGCTTCTCCTTCTTCAGTTTGGTGTTCTTCTCGGAAATGTCCGCCACATGATTCCTCACGGTTAAGGGCATCTCTCATCATTACTTCACCAAGTTCTATGAAGTCGGCAAGGTGGCCGGCTTTCATAAGCTCTTCATTGAATGCTTCTTGAGTGCCGGGAACCTTAACATTGCTCCAGAACTCTTTTTTAAGTTCTTTTACTTTTTCAATTCCGGCTTCAAGGCCTTCTTTGTTTCTTCCCATTCCACAGTGATCCCACATAATATGACCAAGTTCTTTATGCAGATCATCAACAGAGCGTTTTCCATTAATACTCATTATTTTGTCAAGGCTGTCTTTTACATTCTTTTCAGCTTCGTCAAATTCGGGAGTATCGGTTTTGAAATGAGGAATTTTTATCTCATCAGCCAGATAATTGGCAATGGTATACGGAAGAACAAAATAACCGTCTGCAAGACCCTGCATCAGTGCGGAAGCACCAAGGCGGTTTGCACCATGATCACTGAAATTGGCTTCACCAATTACATATAACCCCGGAATATTGCTCATCAATTCATAATCTACCCAGAGACCACCCATAGTGTAGTGAACTGCCGGATAAATCATCATTGGAGTTTCATACGGATCCTCATCCACAATCTTGTGATACATCTGGAATAGGTTTCCATATTTTTTCTCAATATTATCACGACCCAATCTTTCAATTGCGTCTTTGAAATCCAGATAAACAGCTAAGCCTGTATAAACACCGTGTCCCGCATCGCAGCGTTCTTTAGCAGCACGGCTGGCCACATCACGAGGTACAAGGTTTCCGAAGGCAGGGTAGCGACGCTCGAGATAATAATCGCGATCTTCTTCGGCTATATCGCGTGGCTGTATCTCTTTCTTTCGAAGTTTTTCAACATCATCCTTGTTTTTCGGAACCCAGATGCGTCCATCATTACGTAAACTTTCACTCATTAAAGTGAGTTTGCTTTGATAATCCCCGTGTACCGGAATACATGTTGGGTGAATCTGAGTAAAAGCAGGATTTGAGAATAATGCTCCTTTTTTATATGCTTTCCAGGCAGGAGTTACATTTGATCCTTTTGCATTTGTGCTCAGATAAAATACATTGCCGTAACCACCGGTTCCAAGAACGACAGTATGAGCGGCATGACGCTCAATTTCACCGGTAACAATATTTCTGGCTATGACTCCACGCGCTTTACCATCGACTAAAACAATATCGAGAATATCGCGACGGGTAAGTAATTCAACAGTTCCGGCGGCAATCTGGCGACTTAGTGCAGAATATGCACCTAGAAGGAGTTGTTGTCCGGTTTGCCCCCTTGCATAAAATGTTCGGGAAACCTGTGCACCACCAAATGAACGGTTGTCGAGGAATCCACCATATTCGCGGGCAAAAGGTACCCCTTGTGCTACAGCCTGATCAATAATGTGATTTGACACTTCTGCAAGGCGGTAAACATTGGCTTCGCGTGAGCGATAGTCGCCACCTTTTATAGTATCGAAGAAAAGACGAAAGATATCATCACCATCGTTCGGATAGTTCTTGGCGGCATTGATTCCACCCTGTGCAGCAATAGAGTGTGCACGACGCGGACTGTCCTGATAACAGAATACTTTTACGTTGTATCCCATTTCACCAAGGGAAGCTGCGGCAGAGGCTCCGGCCAAGCCGGTTCCAACGATGATGATGTCTATTTTTCTGCGGTTAGCCGGGCTCACCAGTTTGGCGTCGGCTTTATATTTTGTCCATTTAGTCTCTACTGGACCTTGCGGTATTTTAGCATTTAAATCCATTGAACTATGTTTTAAGGTTGAAAGAAGAATTGAAAATAAACCGGTAGAATCATGAACCCAATGGTTACAATGATTGCATAAAAAGCACCGAGTGTTTTTAATCCTTTAGTGTATTTGTTATGATTGAACCCAAAGGTTTGGAAAACGGACTGAAATGCATGATACAAGTGCAAACCAAGAATTACAAGCCAAACCAAGTATATAATAACATACATTTTATCACTGAAAAGTAAAACGGCCATTGTGAAAAAATCATGTTTATCTGCTACACCAGCTGGTACATCTACTAGTCCAAGTTTTACAAAATAGAAATTCACAAAATGGAGTATAAGTACCACAAAAATGGTTAATCCCGTCCAGATCATATAACGACTGAAAAACGATGTTTTGGCTTTGCCGCTTACAGCATATCCTTTTGGTCTGGCCATCCAATTCTGGATTTTGAGGATTATCCCAATTAGAATGTGAAAAACGAATGCTGCAAATAAGAAAATCTCAAAAATTTTAACCAGATAATTGCTCGACATGAATCCTGCGGCAAGATTAAACCATTCCCCGCCGTCATTTCTCAGAAGGAAAAGATTAATGCCCAGGTGTACCAGTAAAAAGACCAGTAGAAAGATACCGGCCAATGCCATAAACACTTTTTTGGAAAGCGATGACATTTTTAATAATGTGTTTGCCATAGGTAAAAACTCCTTTGTTTATATCAAATGTTAATAGTGAAGTCCAACAAAATTATGTGTTTTTCAATACGAAATGATCTTTTCAGAAATTTAGACAATTTCTAAATAGAGTTGTTTGTGCACTAACACACAAAAAAAAACAGGCACACGGCCTGTTTATCAAATAGAATATTTAACAATACATTAGAACGGGAAAAACTGATTGTCGTTCCAAATGCTTTCTTTCAATTCCTGATCGAGCTTGTTTAATACTTCATAGTGCCCTTTTTCCCAATCGGCAAGCCAGTTGAAGAGGTCTTTTTCATTTTGGTCATTGCTTTCTTCAGCGCGTTTTCTGTACACTTCAATTGATTTGGTTTCCATATCAATCGCAGCACCGATTGCAGCGGCTTCAAATCCGGCACCGCTTATTTCAGAGGTGATTTTATCAGTCAGAATTTCACTAATAATGCTTTCATCCATTTCAGCGGCATGAAGATCTTGTTTTACAAATGAATTGTTATTCATTAGGTTTTTTAGTTGTTCGCCCAAAAACTTGGCGTGCATGTTTTCCTCATCTGCCATGGTGCGGAATATCTTTTTTACATCTTCGCTCTTGGTTTTTTCTACCACTTCTTCATACATGGCCTGACCACGCTTCTCCATTATTATTGCGGTTTTCAGAATGTCAATAGCTGCTTTGTTTTCCATAGCTTTTTTTGTTTCAAATATACAAAGATTTGATAAGCGAAATAGTACATTGTTATTTATCATATTATTGTGTAATTTTAATGCTGTAAAATATGCATTTCATGAAAAGATCACTAAAAATAAGACGGGCATTACTTGTCAGGATAATGCGTTTTTCAAGTTTATGCAGCGCAAGCCTGCTAGCATCCTGTGTAATGAAATACGGAGCGCCTGAGGAAGAGCCTGTGCCTGTGAATTTTAATGGAACGGTGATATCTTCGGCTACAAATACTGAAATACCCGGTATTCAGGTTCAGATAATGGGATACCATTCCAGCATATATTCTGAAACAGACTCAGCAGGTGTTTTCAATGTAAGTAATGAAATTATTGAAGTTGATTATGCAGCTCAGCTTGTGTTTACAGATGTGGATGGAGTTGCAAATGGCAGGTTTCAGGCAAAAGACACAATAATTCCATTAACCTCATCAGATTTTCAGGCCGGAGTAAAAAGCAATATTGAAATTAAACTCGATACGATTGATTAAGTTAAATTGAAAAAGTAAGAAGCTAAAAGTTAAAAGTATTTATGTTTTGTCCTTATTACTTTTTACTTTTCTCCTTTTTCAATCTTACTTATCTGAGTTCTGCACCAAAGACTTCCTTCAGTGCACGACTGATTTTGTCCATGCTCTTGTCGGTTTCCTTATCTGTAAGTGTTTTTTCTTCACTCTGGAAAATAAAGCTAAGTGCATAGCTTTTTTTGTCTGATCCCATTTTTTCATCTGTGTAAACATCAAAAAGATTTACCGCTTTCAGCAGTTTTTTGTCCTGCTTACGAGCGGTTTCCTCAATATCTGCAAACCGAATATCACGGGAAATAAGTACAGACAGATCTCTGCGAACCTCCGGAAATTTTGGAATATCAATGAAGCTGGTTTTCATTTTACCAAAGATCCTTCTGAAAAGGTCAAGATTTATTTCGGCATAATAAACCGGAATGTCCACATCTGAACTTGCTGCAATTGCTGGTTTTATCATGCCTAGTCCGGCCAGCGTCTGGTCATTCCATTTAAATGAAATACCATAAGACATTATTGATGAGTGCTCTTCGGTGATTTTTATTTCTTTATGAGTGCCTGTGCGGGCAAAAAGATATTCAACTATTGATTTCAAATGATAATATCCGGCTTTTTCTTCCTTGTTTTTCCAGTTTTCCGGAAAAGTATTACCGCAAATGGCAATTGCCAGTGTTTCCTGTTCAGAATATTGCTTGGTAACAGGTTTGGATTTGTCATCAGACAGTTTAGTATAAACACGACCCATTTCGTAAAACTGTAAATCAGAATACTTACGGTTTATATTATATGCCAGCGATTGTAAAATGCCAGAAATCATAGATGGCCGCATGATATTAAGCTCTCTGCTAAGCGGATTTAGAACAGGTACATAGGTTTTGCTGTCAAATACCCCGGTTTTATCATGCCATTCCATATTGGCCAAAGAGTTGTTCATGGTTTCGCTCAGCCCTTTATTGCTTAGTAAATCGCTAATGTATTCTCTGAATGTATGAGCATCGTTTTCATTCTGAAGTGAAAAAACCGTATTGGCTTTTTCCGGCATCGGAATATTGTTGTAGCCATAAATTCGAAGAATCTCTTCAGCAACATCAGCTTCGCGGGTAACATCAACTTTGTTCATGGGTGCAGCAACGATCCAGTCTTCTTCACTTATTTGCTCAAGAATTTCAAAATCGAGATTTTTTAAAATACTCTCACATGCAAGTGGAGTAATTTTCAAGCCAATTAGATTATGAATATTATTCAGGTTAATTCTGATCTGGTTTTTCTCTACTTTCTTTGGGTATACATCCAGAAGTTCAGAGCTGAATTCGGCACCACAAATCTCTTTCATAAGGTATGCTGCCCTCTTGGCAGCATACAGCGTGAGCTCTGCGTCAACACCACGTTCGAAACGGAAGGATGCATCAGTATGTAAGTCATGTCTTTTAGCGGTTTTTCTTATGCTCACAGGATGAAAAGTTGCGCTTTCAAGAAAAACTTTTCTTGTGTCCATGGTAACACCGGAGTCAGCTCCTCCAAAAACTCCCGCAATACACATTCCTTCTTTATTATTGCAGATCATAAGATCCTGATCAGAAAGCTTGCGGTCAATCTCGTCAAGCGTTTTAAATGGGGTGCCTTCAGGTAAGTTCTTAATAATCACTTTCCCATCTTTCACTTTGTCATAGTCGAAAGCATGAAGAGGTTGTCCGCATTCGAGCATGACAAATTGAGTGATATCAACAACTGCATTTATCGGGCGCAGCCCAACTGCCTGAAGGTAATTTTTCAGCCAGCGAGGGCTTTCTTCCACTTTTATGTTGTTCAGGGTAAGTCCTGAATAGCGGATACACGCTTCTTTATTTTCAACAATTATTTCTGCCGGCAGTGCATTATTGTCGGCTTTAAATGCTGCAAGTTCCGGTTGCTTTAACATTGCTTTTTTACCAGGAAATCTTTGTTGCACAACGGCAAAAATATCGCGCGCAACACCCATATGACTCATGGCATCCGAACGGTTTGGCGTAAGTCCTATCTCAAAAACATAATCGGTTTTTATTTCAAATATGTCTGCTGCATTTTTTCCAATCTCCTGTTTTTCGTCCAGAATCATTATTCCGGCATGCGATGTCCCGATTCCGATCTCGTCTTCTGCACATATCATTCCGTTGCTTTCCACGCCTCTGAGCTTGGCTTTCTTTATCTCAAAAGGCTTTCCGTCTTTCGGATATAGTGTTGTACCCGGAGTGGCAACAAGTACTTTCTGGTCTTTGGCTACATTGGGTGCACCACAAACAATCTGAAGTGTTTCATTTCCAACATCAACCTGTGTGAGGTGAAGATGATCGGTGCCTTCAATTTTATTGCACTCGAGCACTTTTCCGACCACAATTCCTTTCAAGCTGCCTTCAATTTCTTCATAGAGTTCTATTCCTTCAATCTCGAGACCTATGTCGGTAAGAACCTCAGAAAGTTCATTAACAGTAAGATCAGTGTCAATATAATTCTTCAGCCAGTTGTACGAAATCTTCATGTCCGGTATTTTTTACAAAGATAAACAGAGTTATTTATTTGGCGATTACTTATATTTGTATATGCGTAGAATACTTGTGATAATTATTGGGTTGGTGTTTTTATCAAATCTTGTTTCAGCCCAAATGAGTTCCTCAAATGGAGAGGTGATAAGTCCTCATGGTCATATAAGGGTTTTATTGGTTTTTGTAGAAATTGTATATCCTGACGGAGATAAATTTCCACCTGGTGTAAATAGTGAATGGAAAGCTGGTCAATACCCAGAATGGGCAAACTCTTTGTTTGAAGTTTCTCCGGGAGCCGATCCTAATGCCCTGGTTAGCAGGTTCTACAGAGAAAGCTCTCTCGGGAATTTTTGGGTCTCCGGTGATATTCTGATTGATCCCGACCATCCGGGCAGGCCTTTTCAATTTGAGTCAACCGGAAGAATTACACCGGCAACAATTATGAAAGATGCCTGGGAAAAGGGCTTTACTACTCTTCATTCTTTACCGGCGGATAGTTTCGACCTCTGGGAAGATGGGAAGGCCGGTCAGGTTAAACTGCTGAAAAAGGCCGGAGAAGTTTTATCATTTGATCATGTCATGTTTATTGTTCGCAACAGCACCTATCCGAGTAATTTAGGTGGATATGCAAGTGCGGGAACGATAGGTCGCGATGTGCTGACGGATACATACAGTGTTTTTGCTACAAATAATATCAGCCCGCTGCATATTTTGCTGCACGAGTTTAACCACTTGCTTTTTGGAGGGAATAATCAACACTGCTGTGGTGGAAATCATATAGGGAGCGGCCCGCAAATGTTTCTGTCCTTTCAGGGCGGATGGGGCATGATGGGTTCTGCCAATAAGTCTTTATTGACATGTAATGCCTACGACCGTTTTAAGCTGGGTTGGAAGCCTGAATCGAATAAATATCAGATTTCAGCGCGCGATACACTTGGTTTTGAACGCCTTGCTGATTTTAGTCCGGAGGATAGTGTTTTTGATGTGATGCTGGTGTTAAGGGATTTTGTTACCACAGGAGATGCCGTGAGAATAAAACTTCCGTACCTGCCCGATGATGAGTTTCCGCAATACCTGTGGATTGAGAATCATACTACACAAAGTATGAACGGCAGCCCATTTGATGTTTTTCAGTATCAATATCTGGATTGTATAGATAACGCTGCACCTGGGCTTTATGCATATATTCAGGTCTCGCATGAGAAAACTGAAGGTAAGAGTATTTTTATTGGATATGCTGATTTTATCAGGCCTTTGCCGGCATCTGGCATGTATGATGTGCAATGGGGCGACACCATGGTACAAAATCCGTGGTGTGTAAACAATGCCATTAATTATCCTTTTATCCGGAAAGAAAAATTTGCAAATCCTTTAAGCGGAAATAACGTTGCCGAAATTATGGCCCTTGATCTCAATGATGATGGGGTTATCGGCGAAAAGGAGAAACGACTTATGGATATAGAAAAAATTGGCAGTTCCTACGAATACAATCTGCCATATCTGGGTGAAACCGAATTTGCTTTTAATTCATCATATAAGACCAGTATTAGTATCGATGATAATCCTTCAGCTGTTAATGTGCTTACTTTAGTTAATGATGATAAAGATATCTTGAATAGCGGTAAACCCAATAACCGGGTAATTTATCTGAATGGAATAAGCATAGAGATTATTGCCGAAAATTGTCCATCGCCCGGTGATTTTCTAATCAGGGTTAGAACCAACGACCATTTGGTGGAAAATGATGTGCGTTGGTGTGCCCCAGAAATTATATTACCCGATATGCCTGAAGAATATGATCTTGTTATTGACAAAAAAGTGGATTTAACTATCGACTTCGGGCAAACGCCTACACGTATGGATTCAGTTTTAGTATATGAAGGCAGGAAATATTTTACATCACCCACTTATTTCAGAATTATGCCCGGAGCCAAAATTCTGATGAAAAAGAAAGCCAGAATTATTCTCAGGAACAAAAGTGTTCTGCACATTATGGAGGGTGCCGAAATTATAATGGAAGACGGTGCTGCCATTGTCCCAAAGGATAGCAGTAAAGTTGTCAATGAAGGGTTTATTCGCGAAGTTGATTAATACAACGGATTATTCCCTAATCTGGCTTTATTAGGAGCCGGAGTCATAAACCGAAGCGCAAATTCAAGAGCTCCCGCACCATTGCTGGCTTTGCTTAGTCCACTTGCATTTACATCATTGCTGAAGCCAATGGCAAAATTCGAGAACTCAATCATAGAGGTAAAAGCAATGGCATCACCTACACGGTAATGTCCGCCGAGCGTAAATGCACTGCTTTTTATGAAGCCAGTGTATCGGGATGATTCCCTGAGCAGATATCTGAATGAAAGTCCCGGCATAATCATGGTGGATGAACCCTGTGTCATAAACAGAAAACTGGGCTGCACAGCCGTGTTGGTCCCGGTAAGACCAATACTGAAATTGCAATGCCCTACAAATTTTGAGTACCGCTTATCTTCCAGGATGGATGTGATTTGTTCAGGACTAGTCAAATGAAAGGCTGCAAAACCAATGGTTCCTTTTACTCCGTCGTTATAATAAGGATTTCTTGATCCGGTGATGAATTTATACACGATTCCGGCGTTTAGGTCAATGGCTGTAGCACTTTGAAGATATGCACTTTCATGACTGCTAAGAGACGGGTCATATTGCATGCCGTCGTACTGGCTGTCCCAGCTCAATCCTGCCATGTTAATGTTTTGGGATATCACTCCGCCTCCAACCCCGAGCGAAAGTGTTGAAACGGAATTAATCCTGACGCCTGCGCCTAAGTTCACACCTGCAATAGTTTGGGTAAATTCTGACAGTCCGGATTTATCTCCCATTGCATATGCACCAACACTGAATTGAGCATTGTCAGAACGGCTTACAGGTGCATCTGCTGAGATTTGATAAGTTGTAAAGGGCTCTGCCACACTTCTCCATTGATCACGGTAATTAATATCTGCCCTGAAATCACCATTGAAACTACCGGTCAATCCCGGGTTCAGGAACATGGATGGCATATAATACTGAGTAAAATGAGGATCCTGTGCATGGCTGAAATAAAATGCAAACATTAAAATGACTATGCTGATTATTCTTTTCATATGATCCTCCTTATCTTATTAATGTTACTGTTCCCTGACCACTGAACGAAGTTCCATCGATCTGAGTACCACTGTAATAGAAAGAGAATACCCCTCCGTTCATGGCCTGGCCTCTGAATGAACCATCCCAGCCTTCTCCAGGCGTTCGGCTTTCAAAGACTTTTTCTCCCCACCTGTCAAAGACTTTGAATACAATGGTTTCTATGCAGTTTCCACGCACAAGGAAAATATCATTGTAACCGTCGTTATTTGGCGAGAATGCGGTCGGAACAAAAATATCGCCGCAATTGTATTCAACATATACCCAAACATCATCACAGTTTGAGCATCCGTTGGCATCGGTAACACACAGGGTGTATTCCGTTGAAGTTTCAGGTGTGGCAACCGGATCCGGGCAATCATTGCATGAAAGTGTGGCGTCGGGTGTCCAGCTGTAGACTGTTCCTCCGCTACCATTAAGATAGGCTGAAGTACCATATACAATCATAGTGTCATTTCCGGCATCAACTATTGGGAGTGGGTTAACAATAACGTTTATACTTGTTACATCAACACACGGACCATTACTAACTGTTACCGAGTATGTTTGTGAAGTTGAGGGGCTAATACTAATAGAGCTTGTTGTTTCTGTAGTACTCCATAAATATGTTGTTCCTCCGGATGCTGTCAGTGTTGTTGTTTCACCAAAACAGATAACAGTATCACCTGTAATGGCAGCTGTCGGTACCGGGTTAACAGTAACTTGCACACTCTCTGTTCCAACACATCCCCCATCAGTTCCCGAAACTGTATAAGTTGTAGTTGTTAAAGGATTTACTGTCGTTGATGCAGTGGAAGTGCCATTACTCCACGAATATGTTGTTGCTCCTGTGGCGGTGAGCGTTGTACTGTCTCCTTCACATATATCGGTCGTGCCACTTATGTTAATTACCGGAGCCGGGTTTACTGTTACCAGGAATGTTGCTGTGTTTGAACAGTTTCCATCACTTCCGGTTACAGTATAAGTAGTAGATGAACTTGGCGTAACTTCTATATAGTCTGTTGTGAGACTCAAATAACTCCACACATACAGGCCGCTTTGCCCTCCGGTTCCTGTAAGCGTGGCTGTGTCATTATCGCAAATAGTAGAGGTTCCCGTGATACCTATATTTGGGAGGGTGTCTACAGTTAGAAAATACGATGCAGTATCACTACAGGTTCCTGCACTTACTGTAACATAATATGTAGTTGAAGTGACTGGGTTAACCTGGTTATTTGCGCTGGATCCGCCCCCATTCCAGGCATAAGTGTATGATCCTGCCCCCCCGCTGGCCGATAAAATGGCTGTGTCGCCAATACATATGGATCCGGGTCCTGCAATTACAGCATTGGGCACAGGATTTACTGTTACCTGAATACTGTCAACATTTGAACATCCGTTTCCATCTGTTCCTGTTACATAATACCATGTGTCTACGGTTGGGTTTACATCTATCGAAGGTGTTGTTTCAAGAGTGCTCCACGAATATGTCGTTCCATTCGCTGCAGTAAGTGTTGTTGTGTCTCCATTACAAATTGAGGAAGTCCCGGAGATACTTATTGCCGGCAATGGATTCACTGTAACGGTAAGGCTTGCTGAGTCAGAGCAGCCGTTGGTGGTTACGGTAACGGTGTAATTTGTAGTAACCAATGGCGTTTCATTTATTACTGCAGTGGTTTGGCTGCCTCCCCACAGATAAGTGCCTCCTCCCGAGGCCGTGAGCGTCACATTATCTCCTTCACATATCGACGAATCGTTGGCCGATATGGCTGCTGTGGGATAATCGTATACATGAATGGTTTGCGTTATGGAATCACTTCCCCCCGCATTCGTCGCCACAAGTTTGGCCTCATAATCTCCCACTATATTATAGCAAATACTGGTTGGATTTTGCGCTGCTGAAGTGCCGGGTGTTCCACCTGGAAATGTCCATGCCCAACTGGTGGGTGTATTTGTACTTAGGTCAGTGAAGTCTATGCAATCTCCAACACATAGGTTTGTATCTGTAACACTGAAATTTGCAACAGGAGGTGTTCCGGCAGAGGGAACGCTAAGGGTAATATCATCTACAGCAAATGATGGATCTGTCCCCGATGCATTGGTATTATTGGTCCAGTTAAAACCTATTTTTACATTAGGGTTATTGTCGGCTGATGCCGGTAAACTATAGGAGTATGCAGTCCACATTCCTTGTGGTGCACAGGAACCAAATAATGTTTTTGGAGTATTAACGAGAAGTGACCATGAACTGCCGTCGTAATACCACATTGAGGCATCATCAAGAGCACCCTCCCCATATTCCATATATACAAATTCAATGGTGATATTACTTCTTCCGGAACAATCTATTGTTGGAGATTCTGCGCGAATATTAGTTTCTTCTCCTCCAAGACCTCCTGCATAATAACTTGCCCCACCGTCAACTGAAAAGTAGGTCGCACCAACATGAAGAGTTCTGTCAGTACCGCATCCTGTTCCACATGATCCCGCTGGATTACCATTTTCAGTAGCAGAAATGAACCATGTATTGGCATTTGCTCCGTTAGTACCTGTAGATGTTAGCGTCCAGGCCCCGTGCATAGTTCCAGCGGCAGCATCTGCCAATTGCCCCTGGTTGCAGCCTGTTCCGAAATCTTCAGTCCAGAACACAGTTTGTGCGCCTGCAGTCCCCGAAAATAGCAGAAAAAGCAGAATAATAGAAATCTTTTGCATAAACTTCAGAATTAATATGTATTTGACTGGTCACTAAATCAGAAGTTTAACGTTTATCCCTCTGATTCTTCGATATAAAGATACAAATCATGAATTATATAAAAAAATATTAATGTACAGATTCATGAATCAGACCTTACATTTATGAATAATAAAAACTAATAACTATAATATCAAGGTGTTAGAATTTTATTAATGTTAAATATTTTGTTTATCAAAAATACAATTGTATATTTGACCACCTGGTTAAACAAAATAGATAAACCAAATGGTAAGTGAAAAGGATTCAAAAGAAACTGCTGAAAAGAAAATCATTGCCGCAGCACGGGAAGTTTTTCTTGAAAAAGGTTACGACGGAGCGCGTATGCAGGAAATTGCCGATCGTGCGGGAATAAATAAAGCGCTATTGCATTATTACTTTAGGTCGAAAGAGAAGCTGTTTATGGGCATTTTTGTGGAAGTAATTTCTATACTGATCCCCCGCATGAAGGAAGCTATGAGTGGACCGGTATCGTTGAAAAGAGTAATTGAGATTTTTGTGGATTCCTATCATGAAATAATGCTTGAAAATCCAAATTTGCCTGCATTTGTTGTTGGAGAAATTCATCGTCAGCCTGAGTTGGTTGTGGAAATGATGAAGCAAAAGGGCTTTGATATTAACATGTTGAAATTCTTTATTAATCAACAGGTTCAGATGGGTCATATCAGACCGGTTGATCCTGTGCAGTTTATGGTTTCACTTGTGGGGATGAGTTTATTCCCGTTTATTGGAAAGCCGATTATTAAGGGGATAATGCTCGACGGGGATGATGCTAAAATGCTGGAATTTCTCACTGAACGTAAAGAGTTTATTGTTGAATTTGTATTAAAAGGACTTGATTATGCTGAATAGAATACTGGTTTTCTTTGCAGTTCTGGGCGCATCATTATTATTGTCGACCCAGACCATTACGCTTGATGAGATCACGGCAGCTTCAAGAAATACATATCCTCTTCTGAAGATGAATGTGCTCAATGAGCAGCTGACCGATTTAAAGCTTCAAGCAGTAAAAGCAAACTGGTTGCCTTCGCTTACTTTAAATATGCAGGCCACATATCAGAGCGACATCACTGCATTGCCCATTGATCTGCCGGGTATAGAAATTCCTGATTTGTATAAGGATCAGTATAAGGCCAGTGTCGATATCACTCAAATGATATACGACGGGGGCCTGAGTTCTGCTCGAAAAGATTTTGAATTTGCTGATTTACAAGTGCAGCAGGAAGAAACAAATAAAAGCCTTAAGGAGATTGAACTCATGGCTGCTGATTTGTATTTTGGTATTCTCAGTCTTCAGAAAAGCAAAGAGCAACTGGATTTGATGAATACTGAGTTGGAAAAGCAGATTGCGATACTGGAATCAGGAGTAAAAAATGGTGTGATATTGCAAAGTACCCTTGATCAGTTGCTGGTTGAGAAACTCAGCATTAGTCAGAAAATCAGCAGTATTGATGCTCTGATTAATGCCAATATAAATGTATTAAACCAATTATCAGGACTAACTCTCAATGCTGGTACTGAATTTAAGGTTCCGGTCCCAATGGAAGTGCAGGAAGAATATCTGTTGCAAACGCCCGAATTGCGTTTGTTTGAGCTTAACGACACAAAACTTGCGGGAAGCCAGGAATTATTGAAAGTTCAGAAGATGCCTATGGTGGCTGCCTTTGCACAAGTGGGCTACGGACGTCCCGGGTTGAACATGTTCACTACTTCATTTGATGAATATTATATTGTGGGCGTAAAAGCCACATGGTCACTCTGGTCGGGAGGCAAAAACAATAAGAATATTGAAGCTGTTCAGGTACAGCGGCAAATGCTCGAAACACAGAAAGAAAGCTATATGCTAAATATGCAACTCAATCGCACTCGAATGTGGAATGAGATTGAAACTCTGAAAGAGCAGCTGCAAACCGATGAAGAAATACTTGAACTCAGAACGTCAATTCTGAGGTCTTACGATTCGCAGTTCAAAAACGGAGTGATAACTGCCGATGAATACCTGCGCCATCTCAATAATAAGACCATGGCAGCCATTGCACTTGAAATGCACAAGATTCAGCTGCGCAAGGCACAGTACGATTATTTAAGAACCTTTGGAAATTAATCAAATATGAAAAAATACATTTTCCTTTTATTGATTGCGGCATTATT
Organism: Marinilabiliales bacterium; assembly: GCA_002869435.1. GTDB lineage: Bacteria > Bacteroidota > Bacteroidia > Bacteroidales > DTU049 > BM518. The sequence continues at coordinate 35,691 of PKSX01000222.1, forward strand.
GGCTTCATGCAGTAGTTCGGAGCCGGAAGCCGATGCCTACGGCAATTTTGAAAGCGATGAGATTCTTATTTCTGCCGAAGTGAGCGGAAAAATCATTGCCATGAATGTGGATGAAGGCGACCCTGTGTCTCCCGGCGATGTTTTGGCAGCCATAGACAGTGTGCCACTTTTTCTTAAGCTTGAAACCTATGAAGCACAGCGAAGTGCAATTCTATCAAGAGGCGGAAACGTTTACACTCAAAGCGATGTGCTTGAACAGCAAAAAGCAAATCTTGAAAAAGAGCTGGCCAGGGTAGAAGCCTTGCTGAAAGATGGTGCTGCAACCGAAAAGCAGAAAGATGAGATTGTGTATCAGATTCAGGTGCTCGATCGTCAGATTGCAAATGTGAGATCACAAAATACGCCTATTTCTGCCGAAGCGTCTGCCGTAAATGCACAAATCGATATTTTACTTGATCAGATTGCCCGCTGTCAGGTAAAAGCCCCGGTTCAGGCCACTGTGCTTAGCCGCTTTGTAAATGCAGGTGAAGTGGTTGGGGCCGGCAAACCCATGTTTAAAATTGCCAACCTCGATAAAATGTATCTGAAAGCCTATGTAAGTGGCTCGCAGTTGTCGTCTATTCAAATAGGACAGGTCGTAAAAGTACGTATTGATGATAGTGAAGACGGGTTCAAAGTATACGATGGAAAAATTACATGGATTAGTTCACAGGCCGAATTTACGCCAAAAATCATTCAAACCAAAGAAGAGCGGGTAAACTTTGTATATGCTATTAAAGTACTGGTTCCCAACGATGGTTCAATAAAAATTGGAATGCCGGGTGAGGTGGTTTTTGAATAGAAAGTATGTTTGCAGTTGAAGCACATAATCTGGTTAAAAAATATAAGGATGTTCAGGCCCTTAACTCGCTGAATTTTAAAATTGAGCAGGGCGAAATGTATGGTTTTATTGGTCCTGATGGTGCCGGTAAAACATCATTATTCAGAATACTGACTTCTTTGCTGATTCCCAATAAGGGTTCTGCTACAGTAATGGGGCATGATGTAGTGAAGGATTACCGCGAGATCAGAAAAATCTCAGGCTATATGCCCGGGCGGTTTTCTTTGTATCCAGATCTTAGTGTTGAAGAGAATCTTCAGTTTTTTGCCTCAGTTTTTAAAGCCGATATTCAGGAAAATTATCACCTCATAAAAGATATTTATTCACACATTGAGCCTTTCAAAAAACGTCGTGCAGGTAAATTATCAGGAGGAATGAAGCAAAAACTTGCATTGAGTTGTGCACTTATTCATAAACCCGAAATATTATTTCTAGATGAACCCACAACCGGAGTAGATCCTGTATCAAGACAGGAGTTTTGGGAAATGCTGGGACGGTTGCAGAAAGACGGACTCACTATTGTGGTATCCACTCCGTATATGGATGAGGCCAGCCGCTGTGACCGAATTGCCATGATTTACAGAGGTGATATTCTGGCCGAAGATACACCCGAAGCCATTTGCAATATGGTGGATGGAGAACTCTGGTCTGCGGCCGGTGCTCAGGGTTATAATTTGCTCATATTTCTCCGCTCTTGCAGCGAATGTGTAAATGTTTATCCGTTCGGGCAGGAAGTACATTTTCAGTTTCATGGTGATCATGAAAATATGCAAGAGAAAGTCAGAGAACAATTCCCCGATGTGATTCTTCGTGAAATCCGCCCGTCGGTAGAGGATGTATTTCTGAATTTGAGTGCGGATGCCGCAAAGGAAAAGGAGGTGTTGAATGGATAAGGAGCGAATCATTATCGTAAAAGATCTGGTGAAGAGATTTGGCGATTTTACTGCCAATGATCATCTGAATTTTGAAGTATATAAAGGCGAGATATTCGGATTTCTCGGCGCCAATGGTGCCGGAAAAACCACAGCCATGAAAATCCTCTGCGGGCTGTCGAAACCCACATCCGGAGAAGCGAATATAGCCGGACTCGATATTTACAAAGACACACATAATATCAGAAAGATAATTGGCTATATGAGTCAGCGGTTCAGTTTATATGAAGACCTGACGGTGTATGAAAATATTCGCTTTTTTGCAGGCATCTACGGAATCCGTGGCAAAGAATTCAAAAAGAAAGTTCAAAAGCTGATTGAGAAACTGAATATTCAAAATGTTGCTCACACGTTGGTTGGCGCAATACCATTAGGATGGAAGCAAAAACTTGCATTCAGCATTGCCATGTTTCACGAACCGCCTATCGTTTTTCTTGATGAACCCACGAGTGGTGTGGATCCGCATACGCGGCGACAGTTCTGGGAAATGATTTATCAGGCTGCAGAAGAAGGTGTAACGGTTTTCGTCACTACCCATTATATGGATGAGGCCGAATATTGCGATCGGGTATCCATTATGGATCACGGAAAAATAGCCGCACTCGACACTCCTGCTAAATTAAGGGAAACCGCCGGTGCCGTGAACATGAATGATGTATTTCTTAAACTGGTTCGTCCACAAAAAGCAGAACTATGAAGCAGTTTATAGGATTTTTCAGAAAAGAGTTCATTCATATTATTCGCGATTTTCGCTCGCTTATGATATTGCTGCTTATGCCGGTGATTATGATGCTCATTTTTGGCTATGCCATTAATATGGATATTAAAAATGCCGGAATTGCCATTATGGATATGTCGGGTGATGATATGACCAGAGAAATCTCTGATAAAATTTTATCATCCGGTTATTTTGAATTGAATGAAGTCATCTCCGATCAGAGTAGGGTAGAAGAGCTTTTCAAAGAAGGAAAGGTTAAGGAAGTTTTGGTTTTTGAACAGGATTTTGCACGTAAGTACAATAGCGAAGGAGTGGCAAAAGTTCAAATACTTGCCGATGCATCCGATCCCAACAACGCCAATATGCTGGTGAATTACACCAATGGTATTATTGCCAATTATCTTATTCAGAAACAATTTTCAGAATTTTTGCCTTTGCAGGTGCAAAGCCGGTTTCGGTATAACGAAAATCTGGAAAGCGTGTATATGTTTGTGCCCGGCCTTATCGCACTTTTGGCTATGCTTATTTCCACCATGATGACTTCCATTTCTATTACCCGTGAAAAGGAAAACGGAACCATGGAAGCCATACTGGTCTCACCGCTTAAACCCTGGCAAATCGTCCTTGGTAAAGTAGCACCTTATGCCTTTATTGCACTCAGTAATTTGATCGTGATTCTGCTTATGGGTACATTTGTATTTGGCGTTCCATATCGGGGAAACCTGTTTTTATTGCTGGCAGTTTGCATATTGTTTATTCTGATGGCTCTTTCACTGGGCATACTTATTTCCACCATTAGTTCAAACCAGTTAATGGCTATGATTATTTCAATGGTGGGGCTGCTGTTGCCAACCATTCTTCTTTCGGGCTATATTTTTCCGATAGAAAATATGCCTGACTGGTTACAATATATCAGTCATATATTTCCGGCCCGGTATTTTATCACAGCGCTGAAAGCCGTGATGCTAAAAGGACTTGGCTTTCTTTATATATGGAAAGAAATACTCATCATTTTTGGAATGATGATGCTTTTCCTTGGTGTGAGTATTAAAAAATTCAAAATCAGGCTGGCGTAATGAAAACGATACTCATATTCATACAAAAAGAGTTTTTGCAGATTTTCCGGAATCGTGCCATGCTGCCGATGATTTTTGTAATGCCTCTGATTCAGCTTTTAATACTGGGAAGCGCTGCCACATTTGAATTGCGAAATATAAAAATGGAAATACTGGATCAGGACCTCAGTCCTGCATCACGAGAGCTGACTGCTCGTTTTCAGCACTCCCCGTTTTTTATTGTGAGCAATAATGCCAATGATATTGCAGATTGCGAGTTTGCACTTGATAAGGGATGGGCCGATTGTTATTTGGTTTTGCCCGAAGGCTTCGAACGAGATCTGGTTAATAGGCAGGGAGCCGAAATACAATTGGTGCTGAATTCCATTAATGCGTCGGCGGCAGCTCTGATTAATGCGTATTCTACTGCTATTGCCACTGAATATGTACAATCACTATCGGATGGATCTGGTCAGTCCATACCCATGATTGAAAGCACATATTCCTATTATTTCAATCCCGAAATGAATTACCCAAGCTTTATGGTTCCGGGAATTCTGGCCTTGCTTATTACCATGATCGGACTTTTTCTGAGTTCCATGAATATTGTTCGCGAAAAAGAAATTGGAACCATTGAGCAGATCAATATTACTCCGGTTAAAAAATACCAGTTCATCGCCGGAAAACTGATTCCTTTTTGGATCATAGCGCAAGTGGAACTGGCATTTGGTCTGGTAATCGCCTGGTTGTTGTACCGAATTCCCATGGAAGGATCACTGCTGCTGCTATTTTCATTTACTGCTATTTATCTGATTGTCGTCCTTTCGATGGGTTTGCTTGTGAGCACCATAAATCGTACTCAGCAGCAAGCCATGTTTGTAGCATGGTTTTTCATGGTGCTTTTTATCATTCTCAGCGGACTTTTTACTCCTGTCGATTCCATGCCCGGATGGGCACAGAAAATCAATATCATTAATCCGATAAAATACTTCATAGAATTTATCAGAATGGTACTGCTGAAAGGCAGTGGCTTTGCCGAAACAAAGCATCTGTTTGCCATTATGGGCGCTTTTGCCGGAATTCTTCTTCCGTTGGCTATGTGGCAATATCGGAAGAGGGAGTAGAGCGGAATCTTTAGGGCACTAGATATGGTGACTGAGCGCCTGTCCTGAGCGGAGTCGAAGGGGAGCCGAAGTCACCTCAATATATCGGTCATTTCGACTCCGCTCAATGACCAGAGAGTTGATATTTGTTTGTAATAATAGATGCGCATGAAGTAAATTTGTTTTCAATGTCGATGTGGCAGTATCGGAAGACAGAATAACCCTAAAACGAGAATCTAAACTTCGTCCAGAACTCATCTCTAAGGTTAAGCCATTTCTGTGCGGTCATGGAATAGAAATCAGCAGTGTATTGAGTCAGGTAATCTTCGCAAAGATGTGAGGGATTGCCTTTTTTGCGGTTGGCTTCATCCTGTTTTAGCAGCTCTGCTGCATGTTCGCGTACATATTCAATCTCCTCGAAAGCTTTGTTTTCATATTCCATCAAAGCAGGCTCAATAAGCTTGCGGCCCTCGCCGTATTGAACTGTTGCCAGTCTATTGGCCTGACGGAACTGCCAGTGTGCCGATTTTGAGTTAAAATCGAATTGCCCGGAGTAATTAAATGCTTCGGGCAGCTTCATGGTGCCGCAAAAGATTGGAAATCTCGGACTTTGCCCGGGATTATCAAACGCAAACCAGGCCACACCCCCGAATTCATCGGGGAGATCATCGCGGAGCTGCGCCACAAAGCTGTAGCTACACCATGCAACAGCGCAAACACGTTGGTATTCTACAGTACCTTCGTTTTGATAATTGTATGTGGCCATCATATCACCTCGCATCCATGGGTTGGCATAGGGCGAAACAATGGTATCGTAGTATACATTACCATCGTCGTCTTTTTTGCGTTTACGAATTTTGATGTTTTGGGTCATATCCCATTCAGTACCTTCAAATGTGGAGCGAAGCAGAGCCATTACATCACGAACCGATATTAATTCATCAGGTTTAACCGAAAAAGGAAGTTCTTCAGCATCGTATTGCAGATTCAGGCTTGGGGCAACTGAGCTCAGAATAAAATACTCACGGATTTGAAACGGTTTTTCACCGCTATAAGCTTTCCAGAACTTAAAAGTTTCTTCACCATTCCAAAACCCCATTTCTTTGGCCAGATCAAACACATTGTCAGATGCCATGTAATTGTCTTTGTCTTTTAAATCAAGTTCACCGATACGGCTGATATTGGCACATACCCCCACATGATCATCAGGAATGCGTTGAGCTGCCCAAACGGCACCTACTTTATCTTTTCCAGGCCCGAAGATCTCAAACACCCAAACTTCATTTTTATCGGCAATTAGCAGGCATTCGCCTGCATCGCAATAGCCATATTCTGCTACCAGTTCTCCCATAAGTTTAATGGCTTCGCGTGCATTAGTGCAACGCTGAAGAGCAATGGCTTCCAGATTCTCAATCAGGAACATCCCTTTATCGCTTTTCATTTCCTTGCGCCCGCCAATCGTGCTTTCGCCAATTGCAAGTTGCTTCTCGTTCAGACACGGATATGCAGTATTCAGGTATGCATAGGTTTCTTTTACCTGAGGTATTTCACCTCGTTTCTCTAGTCCACGGGTGTCCCAGGGCGTTTCGGTATGCATTCCGCCTTTGAAAACTTCTACAACTTCGTCTTTTTTGTGTGATGATGCCGGTACTACGTTAAGCCATGTTCGGTAATTGCCGTCGCAGGTATGGCTAGTAATAACAGAGCCGTCGGTTGTGGCATTTTTACCGGCAACTATACAGGTGCAGCTTTCGTCAAGATTAAAGTCTTCGTTCTGAGCAATAGAAAATTGACCAAAGACAAAAATAAATAGAAACAAAAATGATAATAGTGCTTTCATGCGATTGATTTTGTGCAAACTTATTGATTTTTCGGAACAAAAAAAAGGCCTGCCGAAGCAGACCTTTTTAAAAAGAATATGATTTAGGAATTATTGAATGATAACCTTATCAATTCTGGTATATTCTTCATTCATAATTCTGATGTAGTATAATCCTTTAGCTTCACCTGAAAGATCAATTACCTTAGTAAGATCTCCGGTAAGAGTTTCACTGCGGATTATTTGTCCCTGAGTATTGAAAATAGTCATGATGCTACCTTCTGTGTTACCCTGGAAGTCCATTGTGAATGTTCCACTGTTAGGATTAGGATAAATATTCACTCCAATTTCATATTCGTTGATATCGCTAACCAACAGTACATATACGGAGTCAACTGCAGTACAGAAGTTACCCATTGAATCTTCAGCAGTGGTAACAGTTACAGTATACCAGCCATCTGCATTTACACTGATAATTTGTGTTGTATCTCCTGTTGACCAGCTGTATTCACCGTATGGATGTCCGCCGGAAGTTCCGGTACCTGCATCAATGTTTGCAGGATATGATCCAACAGTCAGCGTATCATTGGTTCCGGGGAGCGTTACGTCAACAATGAAATTGTCGATAAGACCCTGTGAAGTATCATTTGCAAGAATCAAATCATTTTCAAGGCTTAAGGTCAGGATGAAATTGTAAATGCCATCGTTAGAGAAGTCGGCGGTTTGAGCAAATGTGAATCCTGTAATTGAACCAGGATCAATAGCTGCAGCTAGAACCATTGTATCAGGAACAACCGGGAGTGCATTAATCTGATATGAGAAGAAAATGGTGTCTCCGGCAGGGATCTGCATGTTTCCTGTATTTTCGAACTCGATATAAATAGGCTCTGAAGCTCCCATGTCACAAGCAGTATATGAATGACCTGTTCCGAAAGGAGGATTGTAATAAGCGAGGTCTGTGAAATAACAGGCATTATCAAATGCACCTGGTGAAGCCCAAATGGTGTCTCCAACAGCATTAGTGTCTACAAAAGTTGTAGAAATACCCCAGTTTGCACCGTCATTATTGTCAAGATTTACATCACAGAAAACGAGAGAAGGACCATTTCCATCAGGTTCGGTAGGCCATGGTGCTACATCATCCCAGTTTACTGAATCTAATAAGTTGCCTGAAAGGTCTTTAATCCAAACGGCACTTCCGCCATTGCTTAAACCGGAAGTAGCAGTCCAGTTAATTGGAGCAAATCCATAAAATCCTTCAAATGCTGCAGAGTCGGTAGAGAAAACTATATAGTCATTAGCATACAGGATAGTTCCTGCCGGAATGAATTCGCTTGAACCGCTAAAACCATATCCGGCTTCAAAACCACTAACATCAAGACTAACACCACTGTTATTATAAACTTCCCAGAATTCGAGAGAATCGGTTCCGCCTTCCGGAGGATTGTACATAATCTCGGTAATAACCAGGTCGGTTGGATCGGGTCCAACATAAATGTCGTCAACATGAATATCATTTCCGTAGCCTGAACCTCCTTCAATACCAATATAAACGGTTTGGCCGTCATAAGCACTCAGGTCTACAACAATTTCGTGCCACATATCACCTGCAGCATCGTATCTCATTTCTGAAGGTCCGACATTGGTCCATGTAACTGCATCAGAAGAAACCTGTAACTGCACAGAATCGGCTGATGTTGGATATCCGGTATCTTTAAACATCCAGTAGCGACATTGTGTATTTGTAGTGGCTGAAAGATCATATTTAGCATAAACTCTGGCCGTACCACTTCCAACAGACCAGGAATTAAAGTAAGCAAGATATGTACCACTCATGGCAGGATAACCTCCCGGCCATGAAGTGCCTGCGTTTAAATCCCAAACCGGACCATTGCTTTCAATTTGCCATGCCAGATCGCGATATGGGCTGTCATCCTCAAGTGTTTCCAGATATGGAGCTACAATCGGAGCATTCGCATAAGTAGTGAAAGTTTCATACTGATTGTTCATTGTGGAAGCAGATACAACATGTACATCAACGGTATCAAAATCTCCTAGAACTGCAGAACCCGGAACAGTAACTTTAACATGAATAGTATCTGTTATGCCGGCCGGAATGATAATACTGCTTACCATACCCATATCCATTTTGTCCCATAACTCAGTTGTCCACATATTGTTCATGTATGACAAGTTGAAGGTGTCTGGGTTAGTTCCTGTATTATAAATGAAAAGATTATAAGTGAAAGTTGAATCCAAATCTTCAATAGCACTGTTTTGATCTGTGCTTAACGCAAAAGAGTAAGGTTGTGCAGTAAATAATGAAAAATCATCAATCCATAATTCGTGATTGAAATCTCCGGTATATTTAAATGCAATATAGATGGTTTGACCACTATAAGCACTAAGGATTGTTGAGTATTCAGTCCATGCGTCTTCTGAAAACCCTCCGGGGGCAGTTGCATTGAGTTCCTGCAACTCAGTGAAATCACCGGGGTTGGTAATCGGGTCATTCGACCCGGTTGAGATCCAAACTCCACTGTAACCGTAATACGATGCAGTCCAGTTTTGATAATACCAGAAGCTTAATTCAGTATTTGCCGCACAAGAGTATGAAGGGGAAACCATCCAGGATGATGAAACAGCTGCTATATTGTCATCATTGTGATAAAACGAGTATGTTCCTCCATGTGCCTGTGATGAGGTTTGAACAAAGCCAGGGTCATCAAGTTCCGTTTGGTAGAAGGTCCATCCGGTTAATGGCGTTGTTTCAAAATCCTCTTGCAAAAGTTGAGCATTAACATTGATAGCAATACCAAAAAACATTAGTACAACCAACAATGAAGTGAGTGTTTTTTTCTTCATTTGTTTATTGTTTTAATTAAACATTACTATACAAAGATAGAAGTTTAACAATGAAAGTTTAATTAAAATGATAAGAAATAGATCAATTAGTGGATACTTTTTATGAAAGGAGATAAGTTCTATGGTTATTTTTATGAAGTGGATCTTGTTTTATTGCCTTTTTTCCCGCTCATCATTCAGCAAATTTAGCAAAGCCTGCTCTCGTTCTGAAAATTCGATGTTTTCCATATTTAAGTTTGGATCAGGAATGTACCAGATGCATTTCAGGAAATCATTTTTAATGGATTCGGTTTTGAATACGTACCCTTTGCTGGCATACATGAAGTTAATCAGTAATTGTATTTCTTCATCGGACAGACTTTCAAAATCTTGCTGAAACCCTTCTTTGTATTCTCCAGGGTCAAAATAGAAAAAGTTCAATAATAAACCCGATTGAAACAATTCCGTTCCCTTGGTAATTGGTAATAAATAATGATGCATAGGTGTAAACTCAATATATAAATCGCTGGTGGGTTCAAAATTATCAACATGACACTGCAAAACACCGCTTTTCATAAACACCTGAGTTGCATCTGTCAGCGTTTGAAAATTTCCTACGCCTTGCATTACCCATGGTAAAAACCTTTTGCCACTGTGTTTGGGGCCGAAAATGGTCATGTCTTCATTTGTGGCGTCAATGACCAGATTAAAATCACGAATCATTCCGCCTGCCCACATGGTCCCGGTAGTGAGCCGGTAGGCAAAACTCTTTTCATTTAGCCCGCCAGAACCCTTGAAAATATAATGATGTCGAATTATATTTATTCCTTTTTCAAAATGAACATTGAAATAATATATATAGTCACCGCCACGCTCATCGAAAAAATCATTGTTGAAACCACTCTCAGCCACATAATTTACTTCATATGGTAATAATTCTTCATTAACCATAACCATAAATTCTTCAATATAAGGATGCTTTTCAGGCTTTGTGGTTCTTATTTTCTCCCGTTCCTCTTCACTCATCATAAAATCTTCCGATGCGGGCGGAGTTACAAATCCCACAATCTCATCACGGGCTTCGCCCGGATTATAAAACTCAAAATATACGCTTACTTCAATACCTAATGGTGTATACTTTAAATACAGAATTTCTTTCTGCATCTCAATACTGGTTTCCTTAACGGGAATAAGCTGCCCGCCTTCCGACATAAACATACCGTCGTTGGCGCAGAGTAAAACAGGCATTAACAGTGCAATAATATAAGATATAAGTTTCATGATTATAATTTTCAATAAAAATATGAAAATAATTCAAATCAAGCTTTTGTGTTCACTGAATAAAAACACTATATTTGTATTGCTCATGAGAGGCTTGATTAAAAAATATATTGTCTTTGTTTTTATATTGCTTTTGTCTGTTCAACTCTTTGCACAGGAAAATATTGAACAGATTGAGAAAATAGACTCACTTAATGAACATGCTCTTGAGTTGAGCCGTACAGATCACGAAGCTACTCTTGAATTGTCGGAACAGGCACTTGAACTCAGCCGCGAAATTGATTATAAGGACGGGCAAATCAATTCACTTTTATTGATAGGAACTGTGTACAAAAGCATTGCTGCTTATGACAAAGCTGCAGAATATTATTTTGATGCATTGGAAATTGCAAGAGAGACAGAAGACGATGCACGCATTTCAATTTGTTTAAATAATATTGGAAACGTATATCAGGCTCAGCACAATTATTCCAAATCGCTAGAGTATTATAAAATGTCGCTCAACATTGAAGAAGAACTCGACAATACTGAGCAAATGGCTATACGGTTATATAATATAGGTGTGGTGTATGAGTCGCTTGATAGCTTAGACAAAGCGCTAACCTATTATTATAATTCGCTTCTTCTGGAGGAGGAAAACAACAATCCAATTGGTATTTACTATGCTTTGTATGGTATAGCCGGTGTGGAACGACAGTTGGGACACTATGAAAGTGCAGAAGGGAATATAATCAGAGCATTGGATATTGTTAGAGATGAAAACGATCAGTATGGTTTATCATTTTGCTTCAATGAACTTGGAAAACTAAAATTTGCTCAATCCGATTATAATGCAGCCATTAATGCATTTGATTCTTCAATGTATTATGCCTCAGCTAAGGGGTTAAGACAGGAAGTGCTCGAAAACTATTATGATTTGTCGAAAACCTATTTTGCTAAAGGCAATTCTAATAAAGCCTATTTGATGCTCATGGAATATGTTGCACTTAAAGATACATTGCAAGGTATTGAAATGGGTTCAAAGGTTGAGGAAATTGAGGCTCGCTATAAAGTAGAGCAAAAGGAGAAGGAAATTGAGTTTCTAAAAGAATTGACTGGCCTGAAAGATCAAAAAGCTGATTCAGAACGTCGCAATCGTTATTATTTGCTTATTAGTATTTTTCTATTACTAGTGTATTCAGTTATAAAGCTTCGTGCCATTACAAACAGGGTGATTTCGCTTTTTCTGATTTCTTCAGCCGGATTTGCATTGCTTTTCATTGCTGCCATTTTATTGCGGCTATTCAGTGCAGCCACAGATTATACTTTCTTGAACGCTTTTGCAGATGTCTTTATGTATTCCGTTCCATTTCTTTTTATTGCACTTTTAGTATCTGAACGCGTTTTACTTAAGCGTTATCTGGCCAAAGCAGGCCAGATAAATACTGAACTGGATTCTATTGAGCAAAAGCCGGCTTTGGAGATGATTCAGCTCGATTTTGATGCTAAAGATGATGATTTAGCCGTGCCATTGAAAGATCTTCTTGTATTCGAAGCCAGTGATAATTATGTAAGCGTTTTTTATCGAAAAAACGACAAAATCGAAAAAGTTCTTCGTCGTGGCAGTTTGAAAATGGTTGAAGATCAACTTGGAAAACACGAATTGATTCAACGATGTCATAAGTCTTTTATCGTGAATATTTCTAATGTAGAAAAAGTGAGTGGAAATGCACAAGGGTATAAATTGCATTTTCGCGATCTTGAATTTAGCATTCCGGTATCACGCTCCTTCCCCAGGGCAATGATTCAGAAACTTAAGAATCAGGGATAATTTCAATTTTCCACCCTTGCCATTCACCCCAAAATCTAACCGTTCACCCCAAAAAACTGTTTTTTACCCCGTTTATCATCCATACAGCCCTAAAATTTGTGTCTACCTTATTATGACTTTATTTTTACATGACAGTTCATTCATTAAAATTTTGACACATGCGGGGTTTAGTAATTATTTCAATCTTTTTTGCAATCTTGTTGGGGAACAATTTGCAAGCACAGGTGCCTTTGTACACCGAAGATTTTTCAAACGGATTCAACGATAACAAAGGGCAAAACGGAACCACCTACGATATGTCTGGGGTTTCTAACTGGACTGTTGACGTAAGCAATGGTTCATTTTCATCAGGAGACTGGTTTAAGCAAACTACTGCCGGATATTTTGAGTCGGAAGACACTGATGCAGGTTCTGGTTCACCTGTTGCATGGTATTCGCTGGTTACTGATATTACATGCTATACCAATGTAACCGTTTCGGTAGACCTGGGAAGAGCATACAGCAATAGCAGCAGTGGATGTCGTGCGCAATATTCAATAGACGGGGGTGCATGGGTAACTTTTGGAGAGAAAATCGGAAGTGGAGGAACTGAAGCATTTGAAACATATTCAGCTAATAGTCTCTCAGGAAACTCAATTCAAATCAGAGTATTGCACTGGGGAACAAGTTCTACACCAAATTATCGTCATGATAATGTTTTAATACAAGGCACAGATGATTATCCTTCCACCCAGGCTTCTGCTTTATCATTAACCAATTACACCGGAACATCCATCGATTTATCATGGACCAACGGTAACGGCGATCGCGTCATAGTTTTAGCAAAGGAAACATCGGGTACATTGACCGACCCTGTAAAAGGAGTTTCTTATACTGCCAATTCTGTATATGGCTCAGGCGATGAAATCGGCACCGGGAATTTTGTAGTATATGATGGCACGGGAACTTCGGTTACTGTTACAGGTCTTACTAATGGTACCGATTACGATTTTATGGTGTACAGCTATTTCTCATCAGGGCCTTGCTATAATCCTAATGAGTTGTTTGGTTCTACAGCTTGTACACCTCCAAGTACAGCTCCTTCAGGTGTAAGCACCAGTGGTATTACAGCCAACAGTATCAATCTAAGCTGGACCAATGGAAATGGCGACCGCACTCTGGTGGTTGCCCGACCAAACGGAACAGCCATTGTTGATCCGGTTTCGGGAACTTCATATACGGCAAATGCTTCATATGGATACGGTGATATTACGGGAACAGATAATTATGTAGTGTATGACGGAACAGGAACCGGAGTAACTGTAACAAGCCTGGTTAGTAACACCACATATGACTTTGCAGTGTATACCTATAATAGCGCCGACAATTGTTATAATATGGCCGAGGCCACAGCTTCTGCCACAACACTTAATGTTTCAGCGCCATACCAGATGGATGTAGTTGACGGAATGATTATTTCAACCTGTAGCGGAACATTTTATGATTCAGGAGCAGGTGGTAATTATTCAAATAATGAAAACTATACCGTAACCTTTGTTTCTGCATCTGGTTTACCATTGAAGTTTGACTTTTCAGCATTGGCATCAAGCCTGGATCTGGAGTCATCAAGTGGTGATACCATGTTTTTCTATAATGGGATGACTGCAACGGGTACTCCAATTGCTACTTTGAGCAGGTCAGACGATATAGCCTTTTCACAGCTCATGATTAATACATTCAGTACAGAAGTAACCATTGTATGGAAATCTGATGGCGCAACGGTTGACGGGGGATGGAATGCTACTATTTCATGCGG
>PKSX01000209.1 GCA_002869435.1 Marinilabiliales bacterium
CAAAGCAATTCAAATAGTCAGAGCTGCTGTTGCCAAGGTTCGACTTTCAGAGTCTATTGAACCTCTTGAAGTTGATACTACACAGGCTGTTCTGGTTCTTGGCGCCGGTATTGCCGGTATGAAAGCAGCTACTTCACTTGCTAAAATGGGTACGAAGGTGTATTTAGCTGAACGCGAACATTTCGTAGGTGGTCGCATTGCCCACTGGGATGTTTTATGTACCACAAACGAAACAGGTAAAGAGTTGGTTACAAGGCTTTATACAGAGGTAATGGCTGATAAAAATATTACGCTTTATACCGGTGCTGAACTAATTGATAGCAGTGGAAGTAAGGGTAATTATAAAGCCAAACTGAAATTGAAGCCAAGGTATGTTGCCGATGTTTGCGATGATAGAGATAACTTCAAGAAAGCAATTGAGGTTTGTCCTGTCGAGGTACCTGATGAGTTCAACTTTGGCATTACAAAGCGTAAAGCCATTTATCACAATTTTCCTAGTGAATATCCGCAAGCCGGTGTAATTGATATGGAAAATTGTACCCGCTGTGGTGACTGTGTTAAGGTCTGTGATAAAATAGATCTTGATATGAAAGAAGAGACTCTTGACCTGGAAGTCGGATCTATTCTTGTTGCCACTGGTTTTGACTCATACACACCACATGAAGGTGAATTTGGTTATAAAGCTATTGATAATGTGATTACACTATCTCAGTATAAGCGATTACTTGCTATTTCAGATGGCAAACATCTTAAATGGAATGGTAAGAAGATTGAAAATGTAGCTTATATCTATTGCGTTGGTAGTCGCCAGGTTGAAGGAGAAAATAAATATTGTTCCCGCTATTGTTGCACAGCAACAATAAATACTGCCATTAAAGCAGGCGAGAAATATAAAAACTTGAATCACTACCATTTTACACGTGGCATTCGTACTTATGGCAAGCAGGAATTATTGTATAACGAGGCTTCAAAACTGGGGCATGTTTTCCTTCAGTCATATGAGGATGATCCTTCAAAAGTTGAAAGAAAAGGGGATCAGACTATTGTAAGAATAAATGATATTCTGACCAATAAGACAGAGATCTCTGTGGAAGCGGATTTAGTAGTTCTCGTTACAGGTATGGTGCCCAGGGCACATAATACCATTGGTGATATTCTTAAAATACCAAAAGGTCGTGATAAGTTCTACAATGAGATACACATGAAATTGCGCCCTGTTGAAACAGTAATCGACGGAATTACTATCGCAGGTGCATGTCAGGGACCAAAAAATATTGTGGAATCTATTAATTCAGCTTTGTCAGCATCCATAAAATCATATTCTTATGTGAGATCGGATAAACTTCTCGTAGAACCTATAGTTGCTGAAGTTGATCCGAATCTCTGTGAGTGGTGCGATGCATGTACAAATGCTTGTCCTTTCGATGCTGTGTTTAAAATCGAATCAGGATCTAAGACTGTGGCAGAAATCAATGAAACAATTTGTAAAGGCTGTGGTATGTGTTTACCCGTTTGTCCTACAAATGCTATTCAATTGAAGACTTACAGTGATGATGAGATTGAAAACATGATTGATGTACTAGCCAATGAATTGTAAAACTCCAATCGAAGAATCATGGAAAAAAAGGAAACTTTCAAAATAAAGCGCGAAACTCATACTGTATCGCAAAAAGTTAAAGATCAGCTCAAGACCTTTAATAAGATTCGTAGAACGATATTGGAGGCCATAGGCGAGGAAGAAATGAATATCCCCGACATTGCTGCCAAAATTGGTATGAGTAAAGAAGACACCATGTATTATGTGATGTCTCTGGTAAAATTTAATAAACTCCAGGCCGCCGGAATGGATGACATGGATGAGTATTATTATTATAAAATTAAGGAATGATGGCAAAGACAGATTTACAATTTGGAAAAACGCTAAAAAAATACGGGGCCATTGATTTTAATGCCTGTTATAATTGCGGAACCTGCACTGCCGTATGCTCTTTGTCTAATGAGGATGAATCATTTCCACGAGAAATGGTTCGATTAAGTGTGCTCGGGCTTGATAAAGAAATCCAGCGTTCATTGAAACCGTGGTCTTGCTATTATTGCGGAGATTGTAGTACATATTGTCCTCAGGAAGCTCAACCCGGTGAATTAATGATGTCATTGAGAAGATATCTGACTTCAAGATATGACTGGACAGGTTTATCAAGAAAACTCTATACTTCAAAAGTGTGGGAATTTGGCTCAATCATATTCCTCGCACTGGTTATTCTGGCACTGTTTATTTTCTATCACGGGCCAATGACTACCGAACTTACCCCTGAAGGTGGTGTGAAGATCAATACTTTTGCCCCATGGAAAACCATTGAAATGGGCGACTGGATTATGGCGGGATTACTCTCTTTCTTTCTGTTGTCCAATATCTTTAATATGTTTCTTAAGGTTATTGTGAGGAATAAGAAAGTGAAAGTGCCGTTTAAAGTTTACTTTACAGAATTCTGGAAATTGATAGTGCATTTTGCTACGCAAAAACGATTTGCAGATTGCGAAAGTAATAAAGAGTCATTCTTTTCAAAGCTTAAGACAGGAAAATTTAATTATTGGATAGTCCACTTCTTACTGATGTCGAGCTATGTTGCACTGTTTACAATGATTGTGGGCTTTCTCTATTGGTTTCAGACTGAAGAAATTCATGAATGGTGGCATCCGCAAAGATTGATTGGATATTACGCTACTTTCGGACTGACCTTTGGTGTTATATACTTTGCAGTACATAGGTTCAGGAAAAAAAGACAAACCAGTAAGCACTCACATTCTACTGACTGGATTTTTCTGACTTTACTTTTTCTTACAACCATTACCGGAATCCTTGTTCACATCTTCAGAATATATGGTATGCCTTATGAAACATATTATTTGTATGTTTTTCATATAATGGTTCTGGTTCCCATGCTGGTTATTGAAGTACCATTCTCGAAATGGTCTCATCTGGCATACAGACCATTTGCAATCTACTTCTCCAATGTAATCAGTGCTGCAGAAAAACTGCAGAAGAAATAGGAAATTACCCTGTTTGATAACATTGTGACAGACACTATACTTAAGCCTGCTGTAATACAGCGGGCTTTTTTATACGAGAATTCTATTGGTCTTCCGAAGAGGTGTATTCAAATGGTTTTTCTTCAGTAAATTTTTGGGTTTCCGGATTATATATAACATGCATACTGAAATTCTCTTCAATCTCATAAGGTTCCACCTGGCTTCTTTCCTCGTCCCACCATTCCTTTCTAACATGTTTGATAATCTTTCCTTTATTTAATTCGGCTTCTGCATGTGTGAAATCACCAACGCCACCACGGTCATGAGCCAAATCGTATTTGGCTAACAGTTTTCCGTCAAAATCAAACACATAAAGCACGTATTCGAGCCAAACCGCCGGTACAGGACAGGTTACATTATATGTAATGAGTGCCAGTTGATTTGCATCTTCAATATAATACATTGCAACGGGTTGAAGTTTTAAGAAAAAACAGTCTTCCTGCATGCTTGATGTTTCAATATCGAAATATTTGTTGAGATATAAGTTGTTAAGAAAGCTGCCTTTGTCAACACCATCGTTATAGCTTTCATTGAGGTATAATGATTTATTTGAAATATCTCTGAATTTGGCCACCAAACTCTCAAAAGTCAGGTCTTTGCCTATAAGCTTGTTCTCTGCTTCTATAACTAGCTCCAGATTGCTCTTATCGGCTTCTGATAGTTTATCATCAATATTATCATATTGCGGCTTATACCAGTCGAATTGGGCAAAATAATGAGCCAGAAAATTATTTTTGAATTTGTATCCGTGCCTTGCGAATATTTCATTACGCATAATTAGCAGCTCATTCGCATCTTTATCTTTTAGGTCATTTTCAGTAAGGATATTCTCAACCTGATCTTCTTTAACAGAGTCATTATTCCTGGTGGTACTATTCTCAGAAGACCCTGACCCGGAACATGCAGCCAGAGTTACACTAAACAGTGCTAGAATTAATACTGGATATATGATATATTTTTTCATAAGGCTTTAATTATTAAAAAATTAGGTGTAAATATAAAAAAACTCCCGCAATGCCGTGACAGGAACAAATGAATTGCACAGTATTCCAGGTAAATCAAAATAAGCCTTTTGTTTAAAGTATAGCAGTGATAATTTATTTTTGTAATTTTACTTCGATTAAACTAAAAAATTATGTTATGAAAAATCTTTTTCTTCTGATTATTGTAGCCATGATATTGCCTCTGGCTTTTGTTTCTTGTCAAACTGAAGACTCTTCAGATGTAAATCAGGATAAAATCTATGTGGTGTATGAATTGTTTTACAATGCCAATACCGATAAAACTGTTGCCATATGTCGATTGCGTTTTGGAGGTCCTACAGGAACACTTCTTGAACTTACAGATCCTGCCAATGTAACATTCAACGGCGATGTTTTGCCATACAGTATTGCTTATACCGGCCATGCAAAAGAATATGCTGGAAAAGTTGAAAGCGGAACATTTGTGTACACCAATGTTGACGGAGATGTATTTACAAATGCAACACCAACCATGGATACGATAGCTCATCCTGCTGCTTTTGACACCCTCGACAAATCCAGTGCATATACTTATACCTGGCAGGGTAATGCTTTGGGTGCAAGTGAGAGGGTTAATTTGTTTATCGGAAGCTGGACCTGGGGACAGGATGCACTTTTTAGTGCAGCCGGAACAGGATCAACCAATATAGTAATGGGAATTACACAAATGGCCAATCTTGCTGTTGGGTCTTCTACAGTGTATGTAGATCGTAAAAATGAAACTACTATTTCTGAAGGTACTTCAGAGGGTGGATTAATTAGATCTGTTTACAGACCACTGAATATTCAAATTACTGTAATTGAGTAGTTAAAATACGGTTACTACTCCGAAGTGGATTTTTCCGTTCTTGATGCTGAAACTCTGAGACCCTTCTTTACCAAGTGCATAGAAGATACTAAAAATTCCTGCTCTTGTGCTGAAACTTATACCTGCGCCGGCTGAAAGATATCTTTTATTCGTGATTCCGGTAGATTCAAATGCTCTGGCCCATGCAAAATCACTAAACAGATTGATGTATGAGCGCTGCTCCAGAAAGAACCTGAGTTCTGTTGTGAAAACTGAGTATTGAGTTGCTGCAATACTTTTTTCATCGAACCCCCGCAGAGTTTGCAGTCCTCCAAGCAGAAAGGCATCGTTTTGAAACAGACTGGTACTTTCAATAATTCCTGAGTAGTTTCTGAGCATAAGGTGCCAGGCTTTTCTTATTGGAATATAGTAGTGAAAGTCGCTTTTCATTCTGAATACAGAGCTTTGAAGTTGGAGACTGTCATATAGATTTTCATCTGCAGCCTCGTTTTTCAGTATCTCTTTTTGGCCTAACGCAATCTCAGCTGAAAAGCTGAATCCACGGCGAGGAACAATAATGTCATCGGCTTTCAGACTAGTGAATTGCAGTCCGGTAAATGTACTTCTGCTGTCGGCTACTTGTGGCAGAACGCTTGCATTTTCATATATTGACCTGGCAATAACCCTGTTTTCATTTCGCTCATAAAACAGGCTGCTTTCATTACGAACTCCGCTGAAATAACTTATTCCATAGCGTTGTGTGCTTTTTACCCAGGAAGTATCTTTTTTAAAGATCTCAAGCGAACCATTCAGTCCTAGGGGAAGACCGGCAATAAAGGGGTATGATGCACTGATTTTTACTTCTTGGGTACCTTCACCACTATTTTTCCATTGAAGCAATAGCTTCTCGCCATGATTAAATGAGTTGTTGATTTTCAGGAAGATATCTCCATTGAATAATAATTTGGCAGGATTATCGGGATCAGGAGCAAAGCCAAGAATTCCATCAAATGAGCTGCTTTTCTTCTTTTTTAGAAACAGATAAATACGTGCTTTTTCGCCTGAGAAGAAGACATTGAACGGATTGCTCTGCGAGGCAATATCACTCATTTTTATACGATCATTTATCATTTTTATCTTCCGCTCATCATAAAGCTCTCCCCGCTCAATCCCAAGCCAGTTACCGACAAATTTATCCGACGGTCTGTAGTCGCCCTTCATAATAATGCTGTCAAAGATTATAGCCGGACCTTTATCTATATTCCAGCCTGCAACTACACTGGCATTGCCGACTTCAGATACATTTAAAGATACTTTGCAAAACGGATAGCCATTTTCTTCATAATATGTAATGATCTTATTCGTCCATTCATCGATCATGGTCAGGCCCAGACTTTGCTTCTTCTTCATTTTTTTACTGCTGAGCCTTAGTTTTTTTAAGACCTCAGATTCTGCATTACCAGCTTGAAGTTCCTTAAGAAATACCTTGTGAAGCGGAAAATAGGAATAGGATTCATACATAGGAGAGACAGAGTCCGTCTCCAATCTGGCAAAAAGGTATCCGTCATTAAATGCTGCGTAAAGAAACTCTTGCTTTTTTCTATGAATGTCAAGACTATCGATGCCTATGAAATCATGAACCAGATTATCATCCTGAAATATTTCAACCTTGGTCTGAGCCGGAGATTCGAGACTCAGAGTCAAAATCGCAAATAGAAACAGGTATCGTATCACAAATGCCAGTTTATTGGAGTTTTATTCTTTGAATTCAGGTATTCATTTGCTTTTGAGAAGTGTCTGCAGCCAAAAAAACCACGACTTGCAGACAGCGGAGAGGGGTGTGCAGACTCAAGTACCAGATGCTTTTTGTGGTCGATAATTTTGCTTTTGGCTCTGGCGTAATTTCCCCATAACATAAAAACGAGACCATCTCTTTCATTGGCAACAGTCTCTATTACTTTATCTGTAAAAGTTTCCCACCCTTTTTTTCGGTGTGATTCTGCCTGATGAGCTCTAACTGTTAATACAGCATTAAGTAACAGTACTCCCTGATTGGCCCATTTCTGCAGGTTTCCGCTTTTTGGTGTAGTAAATCCGGGAATATCAGTTTGCAATTCTTTGAAAATATTCTTTAATGAAGGAGGGTGGGGGACATCATCAGCAACAGAAAAACAAAGACCATGTGCCTGGCCCGGGCCATGATATGGGTCCTGTCCTAAGATGACCACTTTTATATCATGGAAGGAGGCTGAATTAAATGCATTAAATATCTCTTGTCCTGGTGGAAATATCCTGTGTTTTTGTTTTTCCTCAACTAGAAATGCTTTCAACTCATGAAAATAGGGTTTGTTAAACTCTTCATTAAGAATTTCTTTCCAGCTGTTCTCTATTTCGGGATTAATTCTGCTCAAGCGACAATAATTTATTTGTTTATAACGTTCTGTTAACATGAAATTGTGTGTAAATTTACGTATTTTTGTACGCAATTTTGAAGAAAAGTTGTAATTTTACGGATATAATCAGAAGAGTATGAAAAGAATTCTTGCAGCATTTTTTGCACTGTTATTGATGGTTGGAGTTTTCAGCAGTTGTCGTTCACATCAGACCTGCCCTGCATATAAAAACGGTTCTGCTGATGCAGCCGCCGCCTACCACTCTGACAAAGCATAAATAGAACAAAGGGGTTTGGGTGTAAATACACACCAAATGAAGTGGTATCTCTTTATATTATTTGCGATACTCAGTTTTTGTTTTCCGGAAATCGCCGCTGCGCAGTCAGTAGGCGAAACGGGAAATGAACCAGGATTCATATATCGCAGGGAATATAATATTTACGGAAAGATACATACAGAAGGATGGGGTATTGGTTTTCGCTGGGGACAGAATAATACCGTTAACTCTCAGCGATATATCGATTTTCATATTAATAATATGAAGCATCCAAAGGAAATAAGAACCAGCAATTCATTTTATTTTGAGGATGCACGTAGTTATGTCTATGGCAAACAGTATTATTTGCTTATGGCTCGATTGGGATTTGGAAGTATGCGTGTGCTGAATGAAAAACCTTACTGGGGCGGTATTGATTTGAGGCATTTCTGGAGTATTGGACCGACTATAGCAATGGCAAAGCCTATTTATTTGTATGTTATTGATGATTCCTCATATTTATATTCGTATTATCTTCGACTTGAAAAATATAATCCGGGCGTTCACAATACGAGTAATATATATGGCCGGGGTCCTTTTTTTAAAGGAATTGGTGAAAGCAAGTTCTACCCGGGTCTTACATTTTCAACCGGACTAAGTTTTGAGTTTGGAAATGAAAAAACCAGTGTTCGATTTTTAGAGGTTGGTGCCACAGCCGATCTCTTTTTTAAGAGTATACCAATTATGGCATACAATGAAAACGAGCAGTATTTTATCACTTTCTATCTGTCTTATCATTTCGGAAGACGATACAATAAATAATCTATGAGAGAGAAGAATTCGGGCAGCGATCCCGAACTGAGGAAGCCGGATTGGTTAAAAATTAAGCTGCCTTCAGTAGAGGCATATTCAAAAATAAAGAAATCACTTTCAAAAGGACATTTGCATACAATATGCGAAAGTGGTAACTGTCCCAATCAGGGTGAATGCTGGGCAGCAGGTACTGCTACATTTATGATTCTTGGGGAGAATTGTACCAGAAACTGTCGTTTTTGTGCCGTATCACATGTAAAGCCTCTGCCTCCTGATGCCGAGGAACCATTGAAACTGGCTGAATCTGTTAAAGAGTTCAATTTGAAGCATGTTGTGATTACCAGTGTTACCCGTGATGATCTTATAGATGAGGGAGCGTCACATTGGGCTGCATGTGTTCAGAAGGTGAGGGAGATAAATCCTGCATCAACTATTGAGATATTGGTACCGGATTTTCACGCAAAAGAAGATTTAATCCAAATTGTGTTGAATTCGAAACCTGAAATATTTTCTCATAATCTTGAAACTGGCGAGCGGCTAACATCGCTGATTCGTTCAGGAGCACAGTACAGTAGGAGTCTGGAGGTCCTTCGAATAGCTTATGAAAAAGGTGCCAAAACCAAAAGCGGATTTATGGTTGGACTTGGAGAAAGCAATGAAGAGATAAGACAGTTATTAGAAGATATTTATTCCACAGGAGTACGGATTGTAAATATTGGGCAATACCTTCAACCGAGTCGCAAGCACCATCCGGTCCTGAAGTATTATACTCCTGAAGAGTTCGGGATATTTAAGAAATGGGCCTTAAGTATTGGATTTAAGCATGTTGAGAGTGGTCCGCTGGTGCGTTCATCCTATCATGCACAAAATCATTTGTAATATATAATATAAGGTATAATATATATAGGCGAAAAATGGAAGAATAATTAGATGCTTTAAATATTTATAATTCAGCATATTAATTAATCATCAAAAAAATATTTTCAAAAAATGTAAATCGTTTGATATAATTCGTACTTTTGCAGTCCCGTTTGACAAACACAACGGTTCGTTCCACGAAAAAGAGACGAAGATTCGAAAAATATAAAAAAAAGTTTTTCAGAATAAAAAATTGTTTTACCTTTGCAATCCCAATTCGGGAAAGCTCTTATAGGGAGGTAATAACCCGATGGGTAAAAAAATTAATTTTTTTTTCGAAAAACTTGTCGAATTAAAAAAAATGATTACTTTTGCACTCCCGTTTCGCAAGAAAGGGGATTGAAAAAGATAAAAAGTTCTTTGAAATATTGAAGCAAAATAGAACGATAGTGCGTATCCCAAAGTCAATAAGTGACTTTGAGAAATGAATCCTAGGACATTTAAGATCAAACTTACTATGAAGAGTTTGATCCTGGCTCAGGATGAACGCTAGCGGCAGGCTTAATACATGCAAGTCGAGGGGTAACAGGGGAGCTTGCTCCCGCTGACGACCGGCGCACGGGTGCGTAACGCGTATGCAATCTGCCTCAAACTGGAGAATAGCCCCGAGAAATCGGGATTAATGCTCCATAGTAATATTTTAAGTCATCTTTTAATATTTAAAGATTTATCGGTTTGAGATGAGCATGCGTGTCATTAGCTTGTTGGTGAGGTAACGGCTCACCAAGGCAACGATGACTAGGGGGTCTGAGAGGATGATCCCCCACACTGGTACTGAGACACGGACCAGACTCCTACGGGAGGCAGCAGTAAGGAATATTGGTCAATGGACGCAAGTCTGAACCAGCCATGCCGCGTGAAGGATGACGGCTCTAGTAGTTGTAAACTTCTTTTATACGGGAATAAACCCTCGCTTGCGAGCGAGGCTGAAGGTACCGTAAGAATAAGCACCGGCTAACTCCGTGCCAGCAGCCGCGGTAATACGGAGGGTGCAAGCGTTATCCGGATTCACTGGGTTTAAAGGGTGTGCAGGCGGATTGGTAAGTCAGTGGTGAAATCCTAGCGCTCAACTGTAGAAGTGCCATTGATACTGTCAGTCTAGAGTATGGTTGAAGTGGCTGGAATGTGTCATGTAGCGGTGAAATGCATAGATATGACACAGAACACCGACGGCGAAGGCAGGTCACTAAACCAATACTGACGCTCATACACGAAAGCGTGGGGATCAAACAGGATTAGATACCCTGGTAGTCCACGCCGTAAACTATGATTACTCGTTGTTGGCAATAAACAGTCAGTGACTTAGCGAAAGCATTAAGTAATCCACCTGGGGAGTACGTCCGCAAGGATGAAACTCAAAGGAATTGACGGGGGCCCGCACAAGCGGAGGAGCATGTGGTTTAATTCGATGATACGCGAGGAACCTTACC
>PKSX01000060.1 GCA_002869435.1 Marinilabiliales bacterium
AACGATATTTCAAAAACGACTCTGAATTACTGGTGGTGCGCACAATTGATTCTGTAATGGTTGTAATGCAATATGATCAGGTTGGGAAGCGCATTGCCCGTTTTGCCGGTGAATATAGTGGACCTAATGAGTTTTTTCTGACCCATGATGATGAAAATGCAAAAGCCGAAGTTTTTTTCCCGGGATCTGATGGTTTGAATTTTACCACTATGGATAATAAAGGCAGTAATAAAAGAATTTACTTTTTCAACAGAGTTCCGGCTTCTGAAGTAATACCTTTCAATTACCTGTGTTATACTGCTCACCGTGCTATTTATTATGATACTGATTCTGGTGTAGATTCGGTTGTGATGTTTATTCAGCGTCGTTATCCTGTGCCCGCTCCGGGTTTGTCAGAAGCGGATTCTATTGCTTTTGTCAATTCGCAATTGGCTTATTGGAGTGGTTTACCTGTCAATTTTCGCTATCCGGAAGACATGGTAAAAAATGCTGATATTATGATGGTACAGGATTATACATCGCTTTACGAAACAGGCGAGATGGAGCCAGATTATTCAGCAAATTGGGAAATTAACGATGATGTTGATGTGGTTCTTAACCGGGATGGGTTGTTGACTACCATTAACTCATTATACGAATATACAGGCGGTGCGCACGGATCGTATGGTTCTGTTTGCAATGTTTATGATTTCACCACAGAGCGTTTGGTTACTTTAGATGATATCTTTGAAGGAGATTATAAAAAAGCCCTTACCGATATTATTAATGATAAGGTGCGTGAACAGTTTGAAATGTCGTCCGGTGAGAGTTTTGAAAGTAAAGGCTTCTTTGTTGAGGAACTTCCACTAACTGATAATTTTGCCTTGTACAGCGATCATATATATTTCATCTATAATATTTATGAAGTCGCTCCATATGTTGTGGGTTCAATTGATGTTGAGATTTTATATTCTGATTTAACTGAGTATCTTAAAAAAGATGGTCCTGTTTACCGTTTGATGTATTAGTACTATAGAATTGCATCAGTCTTCTTGCCATATTAGGGGCGCTTTGGCTGTTTCTATTCGGCATAAAAAAGTAATGTTCACGTCACTTCTAACTTTTTACTTTTCGCTTTTTCAATTTGACTTTATTGCCACAGACTTCCGAAGTCTTAAGAACCTGCCTCAGGAAGGTCATAACTTTAGACTTCTGAAGTCTTTCGTCAAGCCCACTTTTAACTTCTTACTTTTTACTTTTTCATCCCGATAATTATCGGGATAACTTAATAATACGGCAATGTTCCCGGATAGCGGGTTTCGTGCAGGTTTTTTACTTTGTCGAAAAGCAATGCCCGCAATTTATCCATATTGCGGTTTTTAAGGGCTGAAATAAAAACGCTGTCACCATGCAAATAACTCATCCAGGTTTTGCTAAGCTGATCTTCTATATTGAATTCTGAGAAACTGATCTCTGTTGCTTCCTCAGGTTTAAGAGCATCACATTTATTAAAAACCATGATATATGGCTTGTCGCCTGCACCAATATCGCTCAATGTCGCCTGAACCGTCTCTATATGTTCTTCAAAATTAGGATGTGAAATGTCAACAACATGTAAAAGCATGTCTGCTTCACGAATTTCATCTAAAGTAGATTTGAATGACTCGACCAAATGGTGTGGTAATTTTCTAATAAACCCAACGGTGTCGCCAAGCAGAAATGCCAGATGTTCAATGGTGACTTTTCTTACAGTGGTGTCAAGCGTTGCAAAAAGCTTATTCTCTGCAAACACATTTGATTTAGACATGGTGTTCATCAGGGTTGATTTGCCTACGTTGGTATAGCCAACAAGAGCCACCCGAACCATAGCTGAACGGTGTTTACGTTGAGTTTGTTTTTGCTTGTCTATTTGAATCAAATCCTTTTTCAGTTTGGAAATACGATCGCGAATAATACGGCGGTCGGTTTCAATCTCCTTTTCTCCGGGACCTTTCATCCCGATACCACCACGTTGCTTCTGAAGGTGAGTCCACATACCTGTAAGGCGGGGGAGCAAATACTCGTATTGAGCCAGTTCTACCTGTGTTCTTGAGTAAGCAGTCTTCGCCCTGGAGGCAAAAATATCGAGAATCAGATTGGTGCGATCAAGGATTTTGCACTTAAACACACTTTCTATGTTTCTGATTTGAGAGGCTGAAAGTTCATCATCGAATATGGCAATATCAATTTCGTTTTCCTGAATGTAGGAAGATATTTCCTCTAGCTTCCCTTTACCCACAAATGTTCTGTTGTCTGGCTTGTCAAGTTTTTGCAAAAATGATTTTTCTACTATGGCAGATGCTGTTCGTGCTAGAAAATCGAGCTCGTCGATATATTCTTCTGCCTGTGCACGACTTTGTTTTGCCGTGATAACCCCAATCAGAACTGCTCTTTCGTAGATTGTTTCTGTACTTATTCCGTTTTTCTTCACCAATTATCTTTTGTTTCCAATGCTCAGAAAGAGTAACATTGATGCAGCTGTGAGCATAAACAATGCAAAAATGGGATTTGATTTTTCCGAAAGAAAGTAAAAGGCTTCGTAAAGCGATACTCCCAATAAAACCAATGCGCTAAACATCGTCATGGAATGTTTTTGCATAAATCCACCGATGAAAAGAAAAACACTGAATAAAGTAAAGGCAGCAGCAATATAAAACTGCAAGTCTGATGTATCAAAAGCTCTTACAGTGTCAAGAAATGTTGTGTATGCAATTACCGGCATGGATATTCTCAGCATCCATGCTGCAAAAGGAAATAGTGCTTTGGCTGGTCTCATGCTTAAATACTTTTAAATCCGATGATATCTCTTACCTCTTTTATTGTTCTCTGAGCGCTCTCCCGTGCTTTATCGCGTCCCTGTTTTGCGATTTTCGACAATAATTCGTCATTTGATACAATACTTTGAATTTTATCGCGGAAAGGAGCAATAAATTCATTCATGTCGGCAGCCAGTTGTTTTTTCATGTCTCCATATCGAATAGAGCAGTCGGCAAAGGCATCTTTGTATTGGGTTATAGTATCTGTTTCAGACACAATATCCATCAGGCTAAAAAGATTCTGTATGTAATCCGGCATTTCAGAGTTTTTCTCTGTCGGGCCCGAGTCTGTTTTGGCTTTCATGATTTTCTTTTTGATGGTTGCTTCATCATCAATAAGAAAAATGGCGTTACCGAATCCTTCTGATTTACCCATTTTACCACTGCCGTCGAGACCGGGAACTTTTACCAATTCATCACCGAAATTATAGGCCACAGGCTCAGGGAAATACTCGGTTTGATACATGTGGTTGAAACGTTTTGCAAAAGTGCGGGTCATTTCAAGATTTTGTTCCTGATCTTTTCCAACGGGAACCTTTGAGGCCCGGTGAATTAAAATGTCGGCTGCCATGAGGGTAGGGTAGGTAAGCAAACCCGCATTCACATTATTGGGTTGTTTGCGTGCTTTTTCCTTAAATGTGGTTACACGTTGCAATTCTCCCAAATAAGCGTTCATATTGAAAAATAAGTAAAGCTCAATGGCTTCCGGAACGTCGCTTTGTACATAAAGGGTTGCTTTGTCGGGATCCAATCCGCATGCAACAAATTCGGCAAGAACCTGCTTTACATTTTCCTGTAAATTCTCAGGTGTAGGATGTGTAGTCAGACCGTGATAATCTGCAATAAAGAAATAACAGTCGTTCTCCTCCTGTAATTTCAGAAAATTTCTCAATGCGCCGAAGTAATTTCCCAGATGAAGATTACCGGTCGGCCTTATTCCACTCACTATTTTACTGCTCATTGATCGGTAAGTTGATTGATTCGTATGTCTTTAACATTTAGCTGAATGGTGGTATTACCGTTCCATTCGTTTTCTTCAACGGCATACACAATATCAAAAGGTTTCTGACCCTCGATATTTGGATAGAAATCACCCATTTGGAACGCAATTCCCGGATGGCCGAATCCTTTGTAGAATTTTTGTGTAACAAAAAGTTTCAGATGCTTCCCTCCAACAACTTTTGAGTAGCCATTGTCGTAGATCTCGTTGGTTTGAAAAATGGGAGCCATGTTTCCCGGACCGAAAGGTGCAAATTGACGAAGCAGATTATAAAACTTCTTGGTTATAGCATTAAAATCAAGAAAAGTATCCACTTCAATAATTGGCGTCATAATATCTTCTGTCATATGCTCCTGGGCGTAGTCCTCAAAACGTTTTCTGAACTCCTCAAAATTATCTTCCTTCAGACTCAACCCTGCAGCATATGTATGCCCGCCCCAGTGTTCCAAAAGGTCGGTACATGACTCTATAGCTTCGTAAATATCAAACCCCCGTATGGATCTTGCGCTTCCGGTAATTAAGCCTGTATCTACTGATTGCGTAAATACAATGGTGGGTTTGTAATGATGTTCAGTAAGACGGGAAGCTACGATACCCAAAATACCTTTATGCCAGTTCGGATTATATAAAACTGTGCTGAGTTTGGTTTTGTCAATTTCCGAGTCAGCAATGGTTTCAAGCGCCTGCTGCGTGGCATTGCTGTCCAGACTTTTACGCTCAACATTGAATGTGTCAATCTGAGCTGCAATAGTATCAGCTTTATCAGCAGACTCGCAAACAAGTAAATCAACTGAGTTTTTTCCGCTTTGAATTCTTCCTGCTGCATTTACACGTGGTCCTACAATAAAAACCAGGTCGGAAATAGATATCTTTTTGGTAAAAGAATAATCGGTTTTGTAAATACTATCCGGACGCCTTTTAATTCCGGCTGTTTTTAATATGGCTTCAATACCGGCACTCGGGTTCGTGTTTAAAACTTTAAGACCAAAATGGGCAAGTATTCTGTTTTCACCTGTAACCGGTACGATGTCGGCAGCAATACTCAATACCACTTTATCAAGCAGTGGCTTTAGTTTTTCTATGCCTACATATGTTTTTTGTGCAAGTGCCTGAATAAGCTTAAATCCAACCCCGCAACCCGAAAGATCATCAAACGGATATGTGCAGTCTTTACGCTTGGGATCCAGAACTGCAACAGCATCAGGGATTGTCTCTGCCGGTCTGTGGTGATCACAAATGATAAATTCAATTCCTTTTGTTTTGGCATATTCAATTTTTTCCACTGCTTTAATGCCGCAATCAACAGCAATGACCAGCGGACAACCATTTTCTGCAGCATAATCAATGCCCTGCGTGGAGATTCCATAACCTTCAGAGTATCGGTCAGGGATATAATAATCGAGAGGTATTTTATATCTGGACAGAAACGAATACAATGTGGCTACAGCAGTAGTGCCATCCACATCGTAATCTCCGTACAGTAGTATTTTTTCTTTGTTATCAATGGCTTTCAGCACCCTGTTTACTGCTTTATCCATGTCTTTCATTAGAAACGGATCGTGTAATTCGTCAAGTGATGGCCTGAAAAAACTCCTCGCTTTAGCGTAAGAGTCAACTCCCCGCTGAGCAAGTAAATTGGCGATCTGTCTGTTGACATTGATCTGACTCATCAGATGCTGGATGATTTCTTCATCACCCTGTTCTTTCAGTACCCAGCGTTTGTTTAACATAGAAATATTTCTTACTGCAAAAGTAATGATTTTGGCGATCATTTCAAATATATTGATGCCGGCTTTCTATTAACTCTTATTTTTGCATTATGAGAAAATTGATATTTGCTACTCATAATACTCACAAGCTGACTGAAATCAGACAAATTCTACCGGAATGGGAGATTCTGGGGTTGACCGATATAGGACTTCATGATGAGATTATTGAAAATGGTCAAACACTGGAAGCCAATGCAGAGATCAAAGCAGATTATGTGTATCGCAAAACCGGGGTTTCCTGCTTTGCTGATGATACAGGGCTTGAAGTTGAAGCTTTGAATGGCGCACCCGGGGTTCATTCAGCTCGTTACGCCACCAATGGTCACGATTTTAAAGCCAATATGGACAAACTCTTAAAGGAAATGACCGGTATTGATAAACGAGGAGCAAGATTTAGAACTTCTGTTTGTCTTATACTAAATGATGAAAAACATTTTTTTGAAGGTATTGTTTACGGACAAATAATAACAGTACCAAGAGGAGATGAAGGTTTTGGCTATGATCCGGTTTTTGTCCCCGATGGTTACACTAAAACATTTGCTGAAATGGACGCTGAAGAAAAAAACTCCATAAGTCACAGAGGCATGGCTGTTAGCAAACTGCAGGATTTTTTGTTAAATCTTTTATTATATTAAGGTAAGGGCAACCAAATTCATTAAACTTCCGTAGAAATTCATTGTCCAATAGTTAACAAAAGGGCAACATGTAGGGAATATTTTGCTTTTAGGGGAGAAAATTTGTAAATTTATTGGCTTTTTGTGATTTAAATCAATGCGTATGGGGAAAATTGTACTTTCTGTATGTACAGTATTTATCGCTTTTCTGTTTTCGATTGGCCTTTCAGGACAAAATGTAGTTAACAACGGGAATGGTATTGTAATAA
Source organism: Marinilabiliales bacterium (assembly GCA_002869435.1). Classification (GTDB taxonomy): domain Bacteria; phylum Bacteroidota; class Bacteroidia; order Bacteroidales; family DTU049; genus BM518. The sequence continues at coordinate 6,487 of PKSX01000060.1, forward strand.
ATAGTGGTGCATACATGGTGATAGGCGGTGATTATATTAATCATACCGCCACACAGGATGGCTTTGTCGATCTCGACGGCTTTATGTTCGTTTATGAAGATTTTCTCAATTACTCCAATAGCTCTGTATTTATTAATATTGAGCCTGTGCCTGACGGTCTGGTTCTAATGCCTTCGGGCGGATTGCAAACCATTGGAGGAGATGAAGAAACAGGTTTTGAAAATCTGCATGTTCAATCCGGGCAGAAATTGCTCGATGTATATAAGGCCAGAGTTGAAGGTGTATTTACACTCGAATCTGTTTTTGATCTGAATACAAATACACTGGAATTAACCAAAAGCGGTACAAATGCCTTGAACTATCAGACGGGGTTTTTATATGCTGAAACAGATCCTGTGCAGGGCTATGGTATTTTACGCTGGCATATCGACGATCAAATTGGTTTTTATTATATCCCTTTTGGCTCGGGCGCAACAAATTCCAATGACCTTGAAGTAATGTTTGGTGTTCAAACGCCTGCGGGAGGTGCCGGCTATGTTGATTTTTCAACTTATCCTACAACACCTTCAAACGCTCCGTTACCCACAAATGTAACCACGCTTACACCTTTTTCAGCGGATTTGACTATAGACCGTTTCTGGTTAATTGATGCTCAGCAGGCAACCAAACCTTCTGCGTCTATTGAGTTTTCATACACACAGAATAGTATTACCGGAGGAATTAAGGAAAATACACTGAAAGCCATCAGGTTTAATGATGATAACAGTACCTGGGATGACTGGGGACCTGATGGTCAGATTGATATTTCAGCCAACACATTACTTACGTCCCCTGTAGCGGCTTCTGATCTGTATAAAAACTGGACCATGACCGGAGAAGTTAATGAGGACTTTATCTGGGTACCCAATACTTTCAGTCCTAATTCTGATGGAGAGAATGATATATTTTATCCCATTATTGGGAGTGAAGAAATATATGAATATCTCTTTGTAATCTTCGACAGATGGGGAACAGAAATTTTTCGCAGTACAACGGTTAGTGAAGGCTGGGATGGATATTTCAGGGGTGCTGAATGCCAGGAGGATGTATACGTCTATATTCTGGAATATAGGGGTGTTAATGCTGAAAAGGTTCGTAAATACGGACATATAAACTTAATTCGATAATAAAAAAATCAATCATATGAACAGGAATTTTAAAAACAAGGTTTTAATGACAATGACTGTTTTGCTTATGCTAACAGGCGGAAGAGTCTTTGCTCAGAACAATGTGGCCATTAACTCAACGGGTAACCTGCCTGATCCGTCTGCAGCATTGGATGTGTCAGCTGATGACAAAGGTGTGTTGATCCCAAGGATGAGTGCTGTACAGCGTTTGGCAATTGCCGGACCGGCCGACGGACTTATGGTATATGATACCGATACGATGTGTGTAATGGTATATCAGGCCGGAACAGCCAGCTGGTGGTCATTATGCAGAGCCGGGAGTGGTGTAATTGGTGCAGATGGATTAACCAGTTTGGTAAAACCAACACTGGAACCTGCAGGTGCAAACTGTGCCAATGGTGGAATTATGCTCGAGTTTGGACTTGACGCAAACAGTAATGGCATTTTGGATGCCGGTGAAGTTAATGGTGCATTAACAAGATATGTATGTAACGGAGCTGATGGCGCTGCCGGAGCCACAGGCCCACAGGGTCCTGCCGGCCCGACAGGTGCTACAGGTCCACAAGGTCCTGCCGGGGCAACAGGTCCAATAGGTCCTCAAGGACCACAAGGTCCCGCCGGAACAGGTTATAATACAGTAGCTCTTACTACTATGGAACCTGCCGGAGTGAATTGTCCTAACGGGGGAGTATTGCTTGAGTTTGGACTCGATGCCAATGGTAATGGTATTCTTGATCCGGGTGAAGTAGATCCGCTACTTAGTCGGTATGTATGTAATGGTGTAGATGGTGCCGCAGGCCCGCAAGGCCCCGCCGGAGCTACAGGTGCTACGGGTCCCGCTGGTCCGCAAGGTCCTGCCGGCCCTACAGGCGCTACAGGTGCAACTGGTCCAGCCGGAGCTACAGGTGCAACAGGTGCAACCGGTCCTGCCGGTCCGCAAGGCCCGCAAGGTACGCAGGGACCACAAGGTCCAGCCGGCCCATTGGGATGTACCAATGCCAATTATGTGCTTAAAAACGATGGTATTCAGGGTGTTTGTAGTATTATTTACGATAACGGAACCAATGTAGGTATAGGAACAGCAGCCCCAACTCAAAAACTTGATGTTGCCGGAGCCGTGAAATTTTCGAGTGCACTTATGCCGGCAAATGATGCAGGAACAGCAGGTCAGATTTTGCAATCTGCCGGTGCAGGAGCTGCCCCAACATGGGAAGACCCTGCAAATATTCTAGTTTATGGAAACCATGTAGATAATGTGACACTTGGATCACTAGTAACAACAACCAGCAGTAGTTGGGTAGATATTCCCGGTATGTCAACCACATTTACTCCGGTTCACGACAGAATATACATCTTTGCTTCTTTGGTTGCCCGCCTTGCCAATACTTCAGGTATGGCGCAATTTGGTCAGGCCATTGTAAGTGCCAGAATCCTTGTTGGCGGCGTTCAGGTTGCCAATGCAGCTTCTGTTGTTACCGATTTTGATGAAGATTACTGGGGTGGACAATATGTTGTTACTTCTGGTATGGTTTCATTCTCAGGAGTGCCGGTTAATGTTACAGCAGGTGTTCCGGTAGTTATTAAAATGCAGTGGTATGCAACTGTAAGCTGGGCCAGTTCTCCATGGAGAATTGAAATTAGCCCGGGATCAGCAAACGATCACTGTACATTGACAATCTTCGATTAAAATAAGTACTCATGAGAAAACTGGTTTTAATCATATCAATAATTCTGCTGGGATCTGCGTATGGACAGGCTCAACAAACTGCTGAAACGAAAAGCAACACAAACTCGAAAGAGGTGAGGAGTCAGGCACCGGATCAGAATACCGAGCGGAATTTGCAGCGTCATAATGCTATGCAGTCTGTTCCTGAGGCGGAAAGAACTACGGAAATGACCAAAATAGGTCAGGTGGACACCAATTTGACCACCAGTCCGAGATTCCTGGGATGGGACACTATAATTACTCCAACAATGCGGTATTATCCGCCACCCAGACCTGAATAAGAGTCGCTCATTTCGAAAGAAACCGAGCAATTATATCAGCTATAAACTCTGTATCCGTCTTCCTGATGCCAATATGCATGGGAAGGCGGATTAGTTTTTGGTATTCTGCCTCTGCAACAGTGCAATGTGTTTTTCCGAATTTCTCTCCAAAAGGACTTTTGTTTAACGGTGGAAAATGCCGGCAGGCAGCAATGCCTTTTTCATTCAAAAGGGCTAATAAACCATCAGCCTGAGTGGCCTGAGCTTTAATATAGAATATATGCGCATTGAAGCCGCTTTCAGACTCTGGTGGCAGTATTATGCCTTCAATGCTTTTAAATGCAGCATAATAATCATTCCAAATGGCCACACGTTTTTCACTTACCACTCCCAAGTCCTGCAGCTGCGACCAAAGCATGGCTGCACTCAAATTATTCATCCCAAATGAAGAACCAAGGCCTGTCCAGCTGTATTCTGAAACCTCATTTCTTAAAAATGCAGCTCTGTTGCTTCCTTTTTCAAAAACTTCTTCGGCTTTTTTCAGAAGTTCGGGATTATTTATAAGAAAAGCTCCGCCTTCGCCGCAATGAATATTCTTGGTTTCGTGAAAACTGATGCAGCCGATATCTCCAAATGTGCCCAGGTGCTTATCATTATGAGTGGCCCCAATGCTGTGTGCAGCATCTTCAATAAGGTACAGACCATTTTTTTTGCAAATATCGCCGAGTAATACCATATCTGCAGCATATCCGCCATAATGCATGGCCACTACGGCTTTGGTTTCAGGTGTAATTTTTTTTATAACATCTGCCGGGTCTATGCACATGGTATCTGCAAGAATATCGGCAAAAACTATTTTAGCACCCCGCAAAGCAAATGCGTTGGCTGTGCTTATATGGGTAAATGCCGGAACTATCACTTCATCGGCGGACTCAA
>PKSX01000058.1 GCA_002869435.1 Marinilabiliales bacterium
CGGAAACCAGCTGCGATGTACCAAACAATGTTCCATCCAGTGAAACTTCTATCCAATATGGTCCGTTTGCCCAGTCAATGGCTGCAAAACTTGTTGGATCCTGCGATCCGATTTGCAGATTGATTAGTCCGAAATCATTTGTTGTTGTTGCAAAAGTCTCATCACAAACCTGTGTTCCGGTGGATGAACCTTGCAAAATTCTGATTTCCACACTTACGTTTTGGTTGGCCATAATAGTGCCGCTGCTATTTCTTGCAATGGCCTGGTAGTTTATGGTTTGCGGTACTTGCGCTGAAGCAAAGTACGATTGGAAAAGTAAAATTGAAAAAGTAAAAAGTAATGCTGTTGTTTTTATGATGTTTTTCATGATTCTGCTTTTTAATAGTTTTTAATAATTTGAATGGTTTTTACACTGATGCCATCTTTATATACAGATACATAATAAGTGGCTGCAGGGTGGTTGAGCATGTCCACTTCGGTTATTTTGTCGGTAATTTCTTTGTTTTGAAGCAATTTTCCATGCTGATCGAGTAGGGTATAGCTGAATCCTTTAAAATCTGTACTTTCAATTTCAATACTAATGTCGTTAGCTGTTGGATTTGGAAAAACACTAACGGAAATACCTTCAATCTGGCTTTCAGAGATATCGGTAAAGACAAATCTACTTTGATGAAAACCTTGGGTGAGAGTGTCTGCTCCATCTGATATGGTAGCAATAACTGCTTCGCCAACCGACCATGCGAGTGAACCGCTTGAATTAGAAAAATATGCTCCGCTGTTGGAAACGAGCTCCTGTGCGTTAATCGAAAATGTGATACAGAGTGACAGGATGAATAATGATAGAAGTTTTTCCATGATTTTTTTGGTCTAAGTTTATTTTGGTAAGTATTTAAGTATTGTATATCAAATATAAGAATTTATTCAATATAACTTATCAATCATAGTTTATTGAAAAACAGTTATGAAAATGTTGTGAAGACTCAAGTTTTTTTGAGTGAAATAGTTTTCAGGTGAGACTCTAATAATGTACAGTCACGTGCCCAATCATCTTTTGCCACTTATTGTCCATGTCTTTGTAGCGGATTATCCAAACATAAACACCTGTAGGAACGGTTTCACTTCCGCCCATTACGGTTCCATCCCAGGGTTTATTGATGTCACTGGTAACATATAAAAGATTGCCCCAGCGATCGTACATTCGCATTTCGAAATCGTCTATAGACCAGCCGTATCCGAATGGCATAAATACATCATTGATTCCATCTCCGTTGGGAGTCATAGCATTAGGAATGTAGAATAATTGATCGTTGGCAACAGTTATGCTGTTATATGCAGTATCGGCGCAACCAAAGTCATTACTAACGATTTGCATGATATCGTATTCGCCATGATTTGAATAAACATGCATTGGGTTTTGCTCGGTTGAGGTAGTATTATCTCCAAAATCCCACCACCAGTATGATCCACCCATGCTGATATCATAGAAAGTAACTCCCGGGTTCGACATGGTTGGGTTATTGGGCAAATAATAGAATGAAGCAACCGGGTTTGGCCAGACCTGAATAAAATTATTAAAAGTTTGGGTGCTTGTGCATCCATGATTTGTAGTTACAGTAAGCACAACATCATATAATCCCTGTGCAGTATATTCGTGATACGCTCCGCCGGCAGAAACCGAAGTGAAACCATCTCCGAACTGCCACATCCAGGTAATAATTGTTCCATCGCTTACTGCTGTAAGGTCTGTAAATTGTACTCCAAGCGGAACACAACCTTCCTGTGGATCTGCAGAGATGATTACATCAGGATTTTCCCATACATTCACAATGTGTACAACAGTATCTGAGCAACCGAGTGAATTGGTTACCACAAGCTGAACAGGATAAGTGCCCGCAGAATCATACATATGTGCAAAACTGGGCTGTGTATTGGTGTTCCCGTCTGCCAGATCCCAGTTCCAGATCAGAATAGGACTGGTAGTAAATGTGCTTTGATCTAGTAGAGAAGTATTATTCCCTTCACAAACTGCACTCGAAGTAAATTCTGCTGTTGGAACTTCCAATACTAAAACCTGATGCTGAACGGTATCACTTACTCCAGTGGATGAGGTTACAGTAAGAGTGACGGTATATACTCCGTTGTAATAATACATATGTGTCGGGTTCTGGTCAGTTGAACTGTACCCGTCGCCGAAATCCCAGTACCAGTTTGTTATCGTTCCCAATCCAACTGTTGATAAATCAGTGAAGGTTATGACTGCATTTGCGCAAACAGTGTCAAAAGTAAACTCAGCAGTAACAAGCGGCAGTACCTCAACCGGTATGGTTACAGTGTCTGAACAGCCCCAGCTATTATAAACAATCAAAGTAACATTATACCATCCGGCAGCTCCGTACACATGCTGCGGATTTTGTTGATTACTGGTGTTTCCATCACCGAAATTCCAGTCCCATGCGGCAATAAATCCGGTGCCAGTGGTAGAAAGATCTGTAAATACAGTCGGGTTACCTACTTGTACCACCGTAGCTGTAAAATCTGCAACAGGCAGCGGGTGAACCGTAATATTATGCGAAACTGAATAGGTGCATCCTGCAGCATCTGACACCGTCAAAAGTACATTGTATGTTCCCGGGGCTGAATACGTATGAGTAGGATCTTCAAGTGTCGATGTATTTCCGTCTCCAAAATTCCAAAGCCAGGTTACTGCAGGAACATTTGGATTCACTGCAAAGTCGTTGAACTGGGTTACTTCATTGAGGCAAACATCTGCTGCAGTGAAATCCCATTCCAGACCGGGTTCGATAGTAACCGGATAAGTAATGCTATCGCTGCAACCCCGATTATTGTATACATAAAGTGTTACATTATATGTTCCGTTTGGATTGAAATAATGGCTTGGATTGGTTTGGGCTGACATGTTCAGGTCGTCAAAATCCCATAGATAACCTGTGATTATACTTCCGTTTCCGTCAGACAGATTTGTAAAGTTTACAATGCCCTGAGTACAGGTAATATCGAAACTGAAATCGGGTATAGGTAATGAATCAACAAAAACGTTTTGGGTGAAATCTGTTGCACAAGAATGTTCATCGGTAACCGTAAGGTCAACCTGATAGAATCCCGGTGCAGGATATGTATAATCTGGATTTTGTTGTGTGCTCGTTCCAGAACCATCGCCGAAATCCCAGCTCCAGTTTTGTAGATTACCACCATTGGAATAAGTCTGATCAAGAAAATTTGTTGGGTTGCCGAAACAGGCAGTATCAGCAAAAAATGCTACCACCGGATTAGGATATACGAGCGCATTCCATGTGATGGTATCGAAACAACCATTGATATTTTCAACGATCAGTGTTACAGGGTAGGGTGTGGTATTGTATACCGTATCGTATAAATACGACGGGTTTTGATTGCTTGAGTTTCCAATACCGTCGCCGAAATCCCAGGTCCAGCTGGTTATGGCTCCGCCAATCGAACTTGAAGTATCGGTAAACTGAACCAGATCGTTGCTGCATACTGTATCGGAAATAAAGCCCGCAACCGGCGAAGGAAAAATGGTAGCCGGCAGAATAACTGAATCAATACAACCGTTTTGATCTGTAACTTCCAGTTCAACATTATAGATTATAACTCCGGTAGTGGTTGGGTATTGATAAAATGGGTTTTGCTGATTTGAAGTTCCGATACCATCACCAAAATCCCAATCCCATGTAATAATATTACCTCCTGTACTCCACGAACTATCAAGAAACTGGCTGGGAAAACCACTACATGCCGATATGGAGTTAAACCAGGCATTGGGTAGAGGGTTAACAATTATACTGATGGTCGTATCGTGAATGCATCCGTTTATATCAGTTGCCTGAAGGATAACATTGTAATTTGTTGGGTTCAGAACTGTATCGTAGGTATAGGCAGGATTCTGCTGGTTCGAAGTGCCAGTTCCGTCGCCAAAATCCCAGCTCCATTGTGTAACCACACCACCATTACTCCAGCTGGAATCACTAAAAAATGTTGCATCACCTGTACATGCAGAACTTGCACCGAAATGAACAACCGGTAACGGATTGACTTGAACCGGTATTAAAATAGAATCTATACAACCGTTTGCATCTTCCACAATAAGTTGAGTTTGATATATCTCAACATTTCCTGATGGCGGATACGTGTAATTTGGGTTTTGTTGTGTGCTGGTACCGCTTCCATCGCCAAAATTCCATGTCCATGTACTTAAAGCGGCTGCAACTGAACCTGATCCGTCAGTGAAACTCGTTGCTTGTCCGTTGCAAACGGTGTCAGCTATGAAATCCGCTATCGGAATCGGATTTACTGTAACTGTTTGTGTAGTTGTGTCAGGGCATCCGTTATTATCATAGGCAATTAGTGTAACATTGTAGGTTTGAACAATCAGAGTGTTCGGATAAGTGTAGTTTGGGTTTTGTTGGGAGCTCGTTCCGCTTCCATCACCAAAATCCCAATCCCAGCCTGAGATTGTTCCGGCTGCAGGTACCGAAAGGTCAGTGAACTGGCTTGGAAGTCCGGAGCAGGCAGCTGTGGCCATAAAATCTGCAGTGGGTTGCGGATGTAATGTGATATCGTGATCGATCGTATCTGAACAACCATATTGATCAGTAACAATGAGAGTAACCGTGTACAATGTATCACCCGAAACATACGTGTAAGTTGGATCCTGAACTGAAGAGCCTGCTGCGCCTTCTCCGAAAGTCCATTCCCAGGTATTGATGGTTCCGCTTCCATTGGCGGAAGTGTCAATGAAACTTGTAGGGAATCCAATACAGGCCACACTGGCCATAAATCCGGCATCAGGCAGTTCGTATACCTGAACGCTTTGCGTAATGGTATCGGTACATCCCCATGAGTTTGTTACGACTTGTTGCACATTGTAAATTCCTGGATTAAAGTATAAATGCTGAGGATCAGACAGTCCTGAGTTTTGAGTATCTCCAAAATCGTATTGCCAGCTTTGCATTGAGCTTGAATTTGGCGTTGACAAATCGATAAATGGCATGGTGTCACCAAAACATACATTGGCGAAATTAAAACCTGCTGTAGGATTTGGCTTAACATATGCAACAAGTTGTGTAGTATCGTAGCATCCACTTGCATTTCCGGCAATTAACTGAACAATGTATTGTCCGGTATCTCCGTAATTGTTTTGCGGATTCTGTAAGTTGGAACTGTTGCCATCACCAAAACTCCATTCCCAGCTGACAATTGCATACCCATAGTCATTGGATGTGTCGGTAAAGCTTGTCAAATTACCAAAACAAACCGAATCGCTAAGAAAGCCTACTTGTGGTAATGGTGCCACTATAATGCTGTCGCTGATGGTATCAGTACAGCCATATTGATCCTGAATGGCAAAAACGATAAGGAAAGTATCCACAACAGAATATTGGTAAACCGGGTTTTGTAAAGCTGAATTGCCTCCGTCACCAAAATCCCATGTCCATTGGTTTATAGTGCCATCGCCGGCGATACTCAAATCATTGAAGAAAATATCACGGTTCAGACAAGTACCCGTATAGCTGAAATTGGCTTGAGGAAGCTGGTAAACAATAATATCTTGTCTTATGGAGTCAGAGCAACCATTTATGTTATCTACAATGAGCAATACAGAATATGTGCCTGGAGAGGAATATAAATGATTTGGATTTTGTTGATTTGAAGTATTTCCATCACCAAAATCCCATGTCCATGTGGATAAAGCTCCGCCCTGAGCAATACTCAGATCAGTAAAATGAGTGGAGTCTCCATAACAAACAGAATCTGCAATAAATAGTGGCAAGGGCAAGGAATCGGCAATGGCGAGATGCTGTATGGTATCTGAACAGCCGCTGGTATTGGTTACAATAAGTGTAACGGTGTATATTCCCGAACCGGCATAAACATGTGTTGGATTTTGCAGGTTTGAGGTATTTCCATCGCCAAAATCCCATTCCCATGTACCCAATATGCTTCCGTTAGGATCTGTAAGATCTGTAAAATTCACCGGTAATCCTGCACAACTTGTATCGCTCATGAAGTCAGCAATTGGTCGAGGTAAGTAGGAAACAGGTTGCATCACAGTGTCTGTACATCCATTTGAGTTGATCACAATAAGTGTAACCCAATAGGTACCGGTATCTCCATATATATAAGTTGGATTCTGCAGGTTAGAAGTACCAATTCCGTCAGCAAAATCCCATTCCCAGCTTATAATAACTCCTCCATTTGCAAGTGAAGTGTCTGTAAAAACTACCGGGTCTCCTTCGCAGGCAGACAATACTGAAAACCCGGCATTGGGCAGTGGAAAAATTTCATATGGCAAAGAAATGGTGTCGGCACAACCATTAATGGAAGTAACAATAAGCGTGACATTAAAAATACCATCCGAACCATAGATGTGAGTTGGATTTTGAAGATTTGATGTATTCCCGTCCCCGAAATCCCATTCCCAGCTAATAATTGGCCCGCCATGAGGAATACTGGTGTCGTAAAACCATGTTGTATCATTAAGACAAACAGGAATGGCTGTAAAATTGGCTTCAGGTATGGAATCAACACTAACAGTATACTGTATGGTATCAGTACAACCAAACTGATTGTATACTATGAGTGTTACTATATATGATCCAGGATTGGAATAAACATAGCTTTGATTGGCTCCGGTTGCAGTTCCGCCATCACCAAAGTTCCATTCCCAGGCCGTTATCGGCCATCCATTCCCGGAACTTGCATCCCAGAATGTTGTGGCTTCACCCGCACATACTGTATCAAATGAAAATTCAGCAGTTGGGTTTGGACTTACATAAATTGGCAATGATATGGTGTCGGTACAACCGATATTGGTCTCCACAATTAGTGTTACGTAATATGTACCTGAATCTCCATAAATATATGTTGGGTTTTGCAGGTTTGAACTCCCGATGCCGTCACCAAAATTCCAGTCCCAGTATACAATAGTTCCAAATGTAACTGTTGACAAATCTGTAAAAGACGTTGGATAGCCAAGACAGGCTGTATCTGCAGAGAAATTTGCTATCGGAGGCGGACTTACGATTACTGTATGTGATATAGAGTCAATACATCCTTTTGAGTCAATGGCTATTAATGTTACATTATATGATCCCGGTGCTGCATAGATATGAGTTGGGTCAGTGTCAGTTGATCCGTTTCCATCACCAAAATCCCATGTATATCCAATGATTGGATGACCTCTTCCATAGGATAAGTTCGTAAAATGAGTGCTGTCGCCAAAACATACCGTGTCGTATGCAAATTCTACGTAGGGCAATGTGTCGACATGAACAATATGAAAGACCGTATCTGTGCAACCTGCCTCATTGGTTACAGCCAGCCAAACCGTATAGTCGCCCCAAGAAGGGAAAATATGATTTGGATTTTGCTGATTGCTGCCTGTACCATCGCCAAAATTCCATTCCCATCCAACGAGGTTGGCATATATTCCGCTGCTAGAGTCTGTGAAATGTGTGATATCACCATAGCAAACTGTATCCCATCCAAATTCTGCAACAGCATCACTGACATATACAAGTGCCTGATATTGTGTAGCTCCGCAACCATTGGTCGAGTTGTTTTCTGCTGTGAGAGTGACCACATAAACTCCGGTATCGCCATATGCATGGGTTACTGTTTGTTGAGGATTGGTTCCTGCAGGCACCAGTGTTGGTCCCTGTGTTGTTCCGTCACCAAAATCCCAGGTATACCATGTAGCAGAACTCGCAGCACAGAAATTGGGCTCAGAGATATTCACAAAAATAGCATCTTCATCAACACAAACTGAATCATCCACAAGATAAAATTCTGCTTCCGGTGGTTCATAAACGCGAACCGGCGACCATGAACTTTCTGAATAATCGCACGCATTTTGCGCAACCAGAGTAATAGTGTAGCTGGTCATAGCACCACCTACACAACCTGAAATAAGATAGTTGTGGCATATAGTATCACCTGCAGAGCTTGGTGGCAGGGGTTGAACTATACCATCGCCCCAGTCTATACTCTGGCTTGTGGTTGGAGAAATATTCTGGCTTTGATTAACAATACATACTTCCAAAGGAGCACAACCCACATTTGTTCCAACAGGTGGCCCAATCAAAGATGCAACCGGGTTGCTTTCTACCGTTACTACCTGATTAAAAACTGATGAACACCCATTTGTTCCAACAGCAGTTATGGTCAAATTATAATATCCAACTGCAGTATAGATGTGATCCATTGAGTTGGTGTTGTCGAATAGTGCCGGCGGACTCGTTTCCAGCGGTGAACCATCACCCCAGTCTATTGTATAAGAGGCAATACAAGCCATGTCGGGTGAGAAGTTGAAAACCTGCAATGTGTCTGATACGCTGCTGGTATCCGTATGGCAAAATACAAAGCCATTGGCTTCGAAAAAGAAGAGATTGGGTTGTTGAAGTACGGTAACAGTTTGTGTGACCGTTGATGAACAGCCATTGGAGTCAGTAACAGTTAATTGAACATTAAAATTAGAAGATCCACATCCATAAGCCGTAAACACATGTGAAGGGTGTTGAAGTGTAGAACTATTTCCATCACCAAAATCCCAATCGTATGATAGACCTGAGCCTGTGCTGGTGTTGTTGAAATTTACAGTTGATCCTGAACAGGCATTATTAGGATTGAAAGTAAATGATGCTGATGGGAGCATGTCAACAAAAACTGACTGCACAATAGTGTCACAACAACCACTGCTGTCGCAAACAATGAGCTGTACATTATAACTCATGCCGGGCATAGCATAATTATGGTTGGGGTTTGGGGTGTTATTGGTTGGTGAACCGTCTCCGAAGTCCCATTCGTAAGAAACAATCTGTCCTGGCCCTGTAAGAAATGAGGCATCGGTAAAATCTACCATCCCATTAACACACATCCTGTCCCATGTAAAATCTGCTACAACAGGACATTGTGCTTTAAGCAAGCTGCTTAAAGAAATAAGTAAAAAAAACAGTAGGCCCCTAAATTTCATCATAAATTCAATACATGCAAAGATATAATAATGTATAAAGCATGTCAATAATTCTGGTCCGAATTCATGAATTGAGGCGAATCATTTGGTTAACAAAATGAAAGTTTGTTAATAAACAATAGAAAAAATGGTTTTATTTGAGCAACTTGTACTCATGTTCAAAATTGGGAGTAAAAACTCCTTTCCCAAGATTTCGTTGGATTTCTTTTCGCGACCACCATCGCAAATCGGACACTTCATCTGTGATCTTAAACTTTTGATTATTATCGACAATGCAGGCAAACATAAAGACCCTTTCTTTTTCAATTTCAGATTCCCATGTGTATTGACTTACCGGAATTGCTTTGAAATTTGTCATTCCAATCTCTTCCAGACTCTCCTTATTTAATGCCTGCTCAATGGTTTCTCCAAATGAAACATGTCCGCCTACAGTAGTGTCCCATTTTTCCGGTTGAACTTTTTTGTTTTTTGGCCTTTTTTGAAGTAATACCGAACCATCTCGTTTTAATACATGCATATGAACTACAGGGTGCATTTTATTTGATCCGTTATGAGCTTCTGTGCGCGAAATCTTTCCAAGGATTTTTCCATTTTCATCAATGTGAGCAAGATATTCTTCTTTGTCTCTTTTTCGCTTAATATAATTGTACAAAAACATAAACCCGAAATACACACCCAGCATGATATAAAATAAAATGCCTGAAATGAAAACCCATGCTTCTTTTGACATGTAATAAATGGAATACACGCTGATGCCCATGTGTAAGATAGTGATGAAAAACAGCACCATCATGTTTTTGTTGAAGATTTTCTGTTGCGTTTCATTTATTTGAATATCACCCATATAACGTTTTGACATGAGTAAAACCAAGTTATGCTTTGAAAAAATGCTTAAGGCAATGAAACCGGCTAATATGGCCTCTGTAAGTACAGGTTTCCACAAAAACAGGGTTTCGTTCTCGAGTAACATAGAGATTCCACCCAGGGCTGTGAGTAAAAGTGTATCGAAAATAACGAAACGATCCCAAATTTTTTGAGTGACCCGCATAAATATGAGTTGCCCAATGCCAAATACCACAGCTATGATTAGGCCAATTTGTGTGCCTAAAAATTCATCAGCAAGCACAAATACAAGAAGGGGCAGCAAGCCCGGCAGCATTTTTCTGATAATGGGATTCATGATTTCGCTTTATGCAAAGGTATAATTAAAATGAGGACTTGATTAGAGTATATTTCTCAAACAGGTAGTAAGAATCTGAGAAATGAAGAAAAATATTCACTTATGGTTGAAGGAGAACAGTTTTTGGGTTGGTTTGATGCCAGACATCTGCGTTTTTTATAATAGCATGCATCCAAAATACTATAATTCTTGTCATTACTTAAACAAATATAAAATCAGGCATATTTTATCATGTTCTGATTTAATAATTGTATTTTTA
>PKSX01000185.1 GCA_002869435.1 Marinilabiliales bacterium
CTTACAAACATTATTTTTACGCGGGCAGACTACAGAAGGGCTTATCGATAATACCACAAAATCAGAAATTGATGCTCTGATTGAGTTTACAGAAAAGATGAACCCGATGGAATGGATGATATACCCGATTGATCGTCCAACACCTGCCGAGGATCTTGAAAAAATTCAAAAAAACGAAATGGATGAAATTGCGGAATACATCCGTTCGAAAATCAATATTCCGCTGAAAATCAGCTATTAAAATGAGTGATTTTAAACGCTATACCGTAACAACGGCTTTGCCGTATGCTAATGGTCCGGTACATATCGGACACCTTGCCGGGGTCTATGTTCCGGCAGATATTTATGTTCGATTTCTAAGAAAAACCGGACAAGATGTACTTTTTATTGGCGGGTCAGATGAACATGGAGTACCCATTACGCTAAAAGCACGTCAGCGCGGTGTAAGCCCACAGGATGTGGTTGATCAATACCACGGCATGATTAAAGATTCCTTTAAAGACCTTGGAATCAGTTTCGATATATACAGCCGCACAAGTCTGCCTTTACACCATGAAACAGCTTCTGAATTTTTCAAAAAGTTGCACGAAAATGGCAAGCTTTCCGAAAAAGAAACGGAGCAGTATTACGATGAAGAAGCCAAACAATATCTGGCCGATCGCTATATTACAGGTACCTGTCCGCATTGCGGTTATGAAAAAGCGTATGGTGATCAGTGTGAAAAATGTGGCACTTCTTTAAGTCCGCTCGAATTAATAGAGCCAAAATCAACACTCTCTGGATCGGTACCGGTTAAAAAGAAAACCAGCCATTGGTATCTCCCTCTGGATGAATACGAGCCATGGCTGCGCGAATGGATATTAGAAGGACATAAGGAATGGAAAAGCAATGTTTACGGGCAATGCAAAAGCTGGATAGATCAGGGTTTGCATCCGCGTGCGGTAACCCGCGACCTGAACTGGGGCGTTAAAGTTCCGCTGGCCGATTCTGAAGGCAAAGTACTTTACGTCTGGTTCGATGCACCCATTGGATATATTTCTGCTGCCCGCGACTGGGCACAACAAACCGGAAAAGACTGGGAGCCCTACTGGAAAAGTAAAGACAGCCGTCTCATTCACTTTATCGGAAAAGACAATATCGTTTTTCACTGCATAATTTTTCCATCCATGCTGAAAGCTGAAGGCGACTATATTTTGCCTGATAATGTACCTTCAAATGAATTTCTGAACCTTGAAGGTGATAAAATTTCAACCTCCAGAAACTGGGCAGTATGGCTACATGAGTATCTGGAAGAATTTCCAAACCAGCAAGATGTACTGAGATATGTGCTTACAGCCAATGCACCCGAAACCAAAGACAACGA
Source organism: Marinilabiliales bacterium (assembly GCA_002869435.1). Lineage (GTDB taxonomy): Bacteria > Bacteroidota > Bacteroidia > Bacteroidales > DTU049 > BM518. Next base: position 1,364 of record PKSX01000185.1, read on the forward strand.
TTTTACTTGGAAGGATTTTCAGGCTCGCAATAATAATGAGCTGGTGGCCATACTCGGCAACTTTATCCATCGCACCTTAGTCCTTACCCACAAGTATTTCGAAGGAGCTGTTCCCGAAAGTACAGCCAATAACGAAAAAGACGATATTTACAAATCGCTGGCAGATCTAAAGGAAAAGATGGAACAAAGCCTGAATCATTTCCGCTTCAGAGAAGCGCTGGCAACCTATATGGACATGGCCCGTGTCGGAAATAAATATCTTACTGAAAAAGAACCTTGGAAACTATTTAAAGAAAATCCAATAGCAGTAAAGGGCATTCTGCATAATGCTTTGCAGATTGCTGCCAAGCTTGCAGTTTGGGGCGAAGTTTTTCTTCCTTTCTTCAGCGAAAAACTGCTGAAAATGCTTAAGATTGAATCTCCGGAATGGAATGCTGCAAAAAATGACATTCTAAAGGCCGGACATATCATTGAGCAGGCGGAAATCATTTTCAATAAAATTGAAGACAAAGCCATTGAAGCACAACTCGAAAAACTACAAAAGTCAAAAGAGGAGAATGCCGCTTCTGAGCAGAGTTTTGAGCCTGTAAAAGACGAAATTACTTTCGATCAGTTTTCTGCACTCGATTTAAGAGTTGGACAAGTACTGGAAGCCGAAAAAGTTCCAAAAACTAAAAAGCTAATGAAGCTTCTGGTAGATATGGGCTTTGAAAAACGAACTATTGTTTCGGGTGTAGCCGAATTCTTCTCTCCCGAAGACCTGATTGGTAAAAAAGTCACAGTTGTTGCTAATCTTGGTAAACGTAAGATTAAAGGAATAGAAAGCAACGGAATGATTTTGTTTGCGGAAAATCCTGATGGAACACTGAAACTTCTTGCGGCTGTTGAAGAAGCCATGAATGGGGGGAAGGTTTGCTAGTTGTTAATTAGCTGATTAGCAAATTAGCCGATTAGCGGCGATGTACAATTCCGCTAATTAGCTAATCATCACATCTGCTAATCAACAATGCAGCCTCTTAAAACTTACTTGAACTATTATTTAGCCACCTTGATTCAATCTCCGATAAAATCATCGAGCTCTCTGCGCTCCTTTTTGGTTGGGCGCCCAAGACCTTTTGGCCTTTGAAAAACCAGTTTTTCTCTCGTCATCTTCAATTTCTGATATTCTGACTCAGGGGTGTGATCAATAATATAATTTTCAACCAGCTTTGCTCCCACTCTCGATTTCGGCAAATCAATTATTTCAATACTTTTGGTAAATGCATGCAATCTGATGTCGATTTTATCACCGGGTTTGGCTTCGCGCGAAGCCTTAACTTCTGCTCCATCAATACTTACACGTCCATTTCGAATGGCTTCAGCTGCCATGCTACGGGTTTTGTAAATACGTACCGCCCACAAAAACTTATCAATGCGCATACCTATTTCTCCCTGAAGTATAATTTGATTGTTGCCCCGGTAAATCCAAACTCATTTCTGATTTGCCGCTCGACAAAACGCTTATATGAGTCTTTTACATACTGGGGTAAACTGCAGAAAATCACAAAAGCAGGGTACGCAAGTTTAAGTTGAGTGATATACTTTATTTTCACCCTTTTTCCCTTATACATTGGTGGTGGATTCACACTGAAAATATCCAATAAAGTATTATTGAGTTTCGAAGTGCTGATACGCTTGCTCCTGTTATTGTGTACATCCCGGATGCTTTCCAGTATTTTCAGAATTCTGACCTTCTCTGTTGCAGAAGTAAAAATAATGGGTACATCATAGGTCGGAGCAATTCGCTCCAACACTTTTTCGCGGAAGGAATCCATGGTTTTGTTGTCTTTTTCTACCAAATCCCATTTGTTGATCACAACCACAAGACCTTTGTTGTTCTGCACAATCATACCAAGAATATGAAGGTCCTGAGCTTCAATTCCACGGGTTGCATCTATGACCAGAACACAAACATCTGAGTTCTCAATGGCCCGTACAGAACGAACTACAGAGAAAAACTCAATATCGTCGTATACTTTATTCTTCTTGCGAATTCCGGCTGTATCCACCATATCAAACTCATAACCGAATTTATTGAAATGTGTAAAAATAGAATCACGGGTAGTACCGGCAACCGGAGTAACAATAAACCGGTCCTCATCAAAAAGAGTATTCAAAATGCTTGATTTTCCGGCATTGGGCCTTCCCACAATTGAAACTCTCGGAAATTCAGATTCTGTGCTAATTTCGCCCTCTTCAAAATGTTTAACCAACTCATCAAGTAGTTCACCGGTACCGCTACCGTTAACGGCAGAAATCGGAAAAACCTTGTCGAACCCGAGTGCATAAAACTCTGAATACAAATTTTGCAATTGATGATTGTCAGCCTTGTTTACAGCAATAATAACCGGTTTTTCAGTTCTTCTGAGCATGTCAGCTACATCCTCATCCATGCTGTTTATGCCCTCTTGAATGTCGACCATAAACAGAATAACATCGGCCTCATCAAGTGCAACATGAACCTGTTTTTTAATCTCTGCTTCAAAAACATCATCGCTGTTATTTACATAGCCGCCGGTATCAATAATTGAGAAGTACTTTCCATTCCAATCCGATTTCCCATAGTGCCGGTCGCGGGTAACACCGCTTGTAGGCTCGTCAATGGCTTGCCTTTCCCCTGCCATGCGATTAAAAAAGGTCGATTTTCCCACATTGGGTCTTCCCACTATTGCCAAAATATTACTCATAACCCAATTGTTTTAGTTTGTTCGGATCGTTGCGCCAGTTTTCGTTGATTTTGACGCGAAGATCTAGAAAAATATGCTGTCCCAGAAATTCCTCAATGTTTTCCCGGGCTTTCATTCCAAGTTTTTTAATGGCAGAACCACCTTTGCCAAGCAAAATCATTTTATGACTGCTGCGGCCAACAAAAATTACAGCACCAATTTTCGGAATCTCCTCTTCTTCTTTGAAATAATCAATCACTACTTCTGTATGATATGGAATTTCTTTCTCAAACTGATAAAAAATCTGCTCCCGAATCATTTCAGAGACAAAGAACCGCAAATATCTGTCGCTGATAATGTCTTTTGGATAGTACGGTGGATGCTCGGGACATAATTCAATAATTTTATTCCTGATGGTGTCAACATTGAAATTATGTAATGCACTTGCTGCAAAAATGGATGCTTTTGGAAATTTTTGCTCACACGCAGCTATTTCTGATGCCACCTTCTCCTGATTGCTGATATCAATTTTATTAATAATAACCAATAATGGCACCTTAAGGTTATTAATTTTATCCTGTAAAATGCTATCTATTTCAGGCTGTCCGCTTTCCAGCATAAGCACAAGAATATCTGCATCGAGTATGGCATCATCGACATATTCCAGCATTTTATGATGCAGTTTATATGATGCTTTATGAATATAACCCGGTGTATCAGAGAAGATTATCTGATAATTATCTTCATTCAGAAAACCCAGTACCCGCTGCCTTGTGGTTTGCGCTTTAGGCGAAACAATTGAAATCTTCTCCCCTATTAAAGCATTAGTAAGAGTCGACTTCCCAACATTGGGGTTTCCGATTATGTTTACAAATCCTGATTTGTGCATGAATTTTTTGCCGGGTTAAAAAAAGTTTATACATTTGCAGTCCGATTGCAAAGATAGGCAATCTAAAACATATTGCGGGGTGGAGCAGTGGCAGCTCGTCGGGCTCATAACCCGAAGGTCGTCAGTTCGAGTCTGGCCCCCGCTACAAAAACAGAGTGAGAGTGAGAGCGAGAGCGAATATTCTCACTCTTGTTTTTTCTTCGCACTCGAGGCACAGAGCGAAAGCGGAATTCTTGCTCTCTTTTTTCTTCGTACTCATTATCAACTCGCTCTTACATTATTCTAATACTATTTATAAACTTAAACAAAAAAGCCGCTCCATTTTACAACAAAGCGACTTCAAAAAAAGTTTTTAGTTTTAAATATCAAGACCTGTTGTTACATCTCCAAAGGGAATAACCATCGGGTCATCTGAATATGGATCTTCACACCAGACACGGCCAAATTTCTGATCGACCTTAATAACCGTTGTGTTTACAAATTTGCCGACCCAAGGAGCCTGAACCTCATCGCCGGCTTTCACATTCGGTCTGATTTCGATTGCTGTGCAGTCTGACTTGTTATATACTTTCATGGCACCGCCAAATCCAATAGTCAAAACTTTTTCGCCACTAACTTTAATAATAGTAACGGCTTTATAGTCGCTTCCGTCTTTTGCTGCAACAGTGGTTCCTGATTGCCACTTGCCGGTAATTACATGAAAAGTACTTGCGTCTATCTGCTCAGTTTGCTGACCTATGCCAATGCCTTCTTTGTTTTTAGCGGGGTTATCCCAGTCAATATCAATGTAATTTACAATCGGAGCATTAGGATCAGAGGCATCGGTAACAATGGCTCTTTGCATTCCGCTGCCCGACTGCCACCAGGTAAGCACAATATCTCCAACTTTTACAGTCTGTTCCGATTTAATCGGAATAATCATATAGTTTGGAATGTCAACACTTTTTTCACTGATGAAATCAACTTTACTGTAGGTATCACCAACGTCTGCAAGGGTGGCTTTATAAAAAATAAAGTTTACTTCATCCGGCCCTTTTTCTGTAGCATCTCTTTGCCAGTTTACTGAAGGTGTAAGGATATAGTCACCCGCATTTGCAGTGATTTTATCCTTTGGGAAATCTTTAAACGGATCAATGCCACCATCATTTTCAGAAACATCTTCTGTGTTTGTACTGTCACTATCGCCCGTGTTGTCAGATTTGTCAGAACCTCCCCCACAAGCCAAAAAGACTGGTAGCAATGCTGCTCCTAATAAAAGTTTTAATTTTCTCATGATTTGGATTTTTGATGTTGTTTTTGTCTCAAATTTAGTCATTTTGGTTACAATAAATTAAATTCGTTATCAGCATTTCCTCCGAGGTATTGTTTGTCTGTTTCTGAAAGTAATTTACCGGTTTCACTTAATAAAAATGATTTTTGATACCTGTATTCTTTGGGCGGATTATCTGGGTAATATGTAAACTCTGATTCTATAATCACTCTGTATTCCACTTCAGCAAAAATATTGCCCTCATCATTTTTGATATTTAGTTTATCAATTTTGATCCCCAGACCAGATAAATGACCACTGCCGCCGGAATGAGTGCCGGCTCCTTCCTGTTTTTCAATAATACCCAGAATTATTTGTAAGATTTCTTCCTTCGATAACATAGTCAAATATATAAAACTATGGCCAAAAAACCTATGATTTGGCTATTTGTCGAAAATTTAGTAATACAATAAATTTAATTTTTTACATTTGATGAAAATATTATATAGATGAAAACTAATTTTATTCTTGCAGTTATTCTGCTTTTCACCAACAGCCTGATAGCACAAATGAGCACAGAAAGTTGGTACAATATGGATCCCGAAAATGATGATGTCATGGGCGTTTCTTCAAACAGAGCCTATGACGAGCTACTGAAAGACCGTGAAGCTAAACCTGTTGTTGTTGCTATTATTGACGGTGGAACGGATATTGACCACGAAGACCTTGTGGGAAAAATCTGGATCAACGAAGATGAAATTCCCGACAACGGGAAAGATGATGATAATAACGGATATATTGATGATGTGTATGGCTGGAATTTTATCGGCGACGAGGATGGTGAAAACATGAACCATAGTAATCTGGAAGTCACACGAATATACAGAATGCTTGAGCCCGAATGGGGTGATAAAGACTCTGCCGATTATGCCGACAACGAAGAGTTTATGCTATATCTGGAATGTAAAAGACTTGTCGATAAAAAACAATCCTCTGCTGAAGATTTTTTGGAAACCCTTCATGTATTAAAGTCAAATTTAATATTTGCTGACAGCATTCTTACTCTTGTTCTGGGCACAGAAGATTATACTGTTGATCAGCTGAAAAAAATCAAAGAGGAGCCACTGAATGAGCTGGCCGAGTTTATGATGCACTGGATGGAAGGTGGTGTTGATGTTGCTCTGGTTGATGAATTGATTAAACAAACTGAAAGTGAAGCACTATACAGGTATAATGTTGATTTCGATCCACGCTATATAGTTGGAGATGACTGGACCAACAATGATGATCCATATTATTGCAATAATGATGTAATGGGTCCCCGTGCAGGGCACGGAACTTCTGTTGCCGGTAATGTTGGCGCAGTAAGAAATAACGGAGTGGGGCCTGATGGCGTTTGCGAAGATGTTCAGCTTATGATTATCAGGGTGGTTCCCGACGGAGATGAATATGACAAAGATGTTGCTAATGCCATCATTTATGCTGTTGATAATGGTGCTTCTGTTATCAATATGAGTTTTGGTAAAGGCTATTCTCCTCAAAAAGAATTTGTTGACTCGGCACTCAAATATGCTAATGAACACGATGTATTAATTGTACATGCCGCAGGAAATGAAGGCGTAAATAATGATGTTACGCATCACTACCCCCTGAATATTGATGATGACGGTAATATTATTAACAGCAAGTTTCTGGTAGTGGGTGCCTGCACTCAGGAAAAAGGCAAAAATCTTGTGGCCTCTTTCTCAAACTACGGTAGTAAAACTGTTGATCTATTTGCTCCCGGAGATTTCATTTACAGCTGTAATCCCGGAGATGAATATTCATATGCAAGCGGAACATCAATGGCAAGCCCTGTTGCGGCAGGCGTTGCAGCAATAATTCGCTCATACTTTCCAGAACTCACAGCAGAGGAGGTGAAAGAAATACTCATGGCTTCTGTTACTGTTTATGACAAAAAAGTTCTGGTTCCCACATCTGATGGCAGCAAGCGTAAGAAAGACAAGTTTATCAATCTTTCAGTGAGCGGTGGCGTCATCAATGCTTATAATGCCGTGAAGCTTGCCATTGAAAGAAGTGGTAATTAAATATTGAATATTGTAAATATGTGGCTCTTTGCATATCTTTGCAAAAAGAAGTCTCTTCTATGAAACTCATTTTCAATATCATCCTGTTTCTCAGCTTATCATTTAGTGTTCTTTCTCAAACCAAAGAAGATTCTGCTCATTATAAGTTATTATATGGTGAAAGCGACACCTACTATGCAGCATTGAATCAGCTTTCATTAGTAGGAGAAGATGCCCCCTATTTATTTGCAGAAAGTGCATCCGGACAACTGTATACCAGTCAAGATTTAGGGGACAAAGTTGTTCTCATACATTTTTGGTTTTTAAGTTGTGGAGGATGTTTAAAAGAAAGTCCTGTGCTAAATCGCCTGCAGGACAGTTTAGGTAACAACGAACACTTTCAACTGCTTGCTTTTGCCAATAACAGCATGGAAGATCTTAAAAGGTTTCTGGCTCAGGATTCTGTTTATTTCGGCAGAAAATGGGCCACCATTAAAAAGCATCCTGTTTTAAATTTTCCATTATTGCCTGATGACGGAGCAGCAGTATTTAATTTATTTAAGGGGTGGGCATACCCTGCAAATATTTTGATTGACAGAAATGGTTTTGTGCGAAAAATAATTCATGCTCATGAGCTCGACATGGAAGGCAACGATTTCTTTGATTATCTTTATGGTGAGATAAATCAGCTCCTTAATGAGTAAAGCCTTAATAATACTTACTCTATTTTTGATATTTGGTTCTTCCTGTTATACTCAGGAAACAGACTCTTTGTTTATAAAGTTGCACTTCTTATATGGCTCAAAACCAAAACATAATACTAAAGACTCCGAAAAAAAGCGCTTTGGCGGTCTTCACGGGGGACATGTAACGATTGAAGTAGATGAGACGGTATTTGGTTTTAATCCCAAGGGCTCTTACCACATATTCGCAAACAATAAAAAGCCTCATGGAGCCTGGAGAGCAGAACCTTTGAAATATTGGGTTCTTGATACCGCATCTGAAAAGTATACGAGCTTTATTATTCCGGTAACTCAGGAGCAATACGATTCTGTGAAGAATATTCTGACACGATATGTACAAAATACGCCTTATGATTATGCGCTTTTTGGTTATCGATGTGCAGCCGCTTCATGGGACGTGTTATCGCAAGCGGGTATTCTTGACGAGCACAGCAGAACATGGGAAATATATGGCTGTTTTATTCCCAAACCGGAAAGAAGAAAAATGTTCAGAAGGGCAGAAGAACTTAATGCAATTATAGTTCGTAAAGAAGGTCGCAATACCCGAAAATGGGAGAAGGATAAACGGAAGTTTCGTTAGTATAGAACATCATACAAAGACCTCAACTCAACAGGATTATCTACTTCAATTGTTCGCTGCATTCCAGGAAGAAGAATAAAATAATCGTTTTGAAGTGTTTTATCCGTGTGTGGGTGCACATAAAATGCAGGTTTATCTGTTTTTATTTCTACAAATCCTTTTGAGCTCTGTGTAAATGTAAAATCAGGCTTTTGGAGTTTTATCTCACTTAGTGGTACAAAAGTGAAAAAATTCTCTGCTAAAATCCAGGCTTTTTGATGAATAACGAAATACAATATCAATTCGTCCTTTTTGCCATAATCTAAAAGTTTAGATTCCGCAATATCCATTAATGAACTATTTCCATTCACAGAAATATGCATTTTTCTTAGCTCATATAGCTTTTCACCATTTGTTGAGAATAATTTGACGATTAATTCAATTGAATCAAGTGCCTCAGAGCTCAATAAATTAATTTCAATGTGTTCATTAATATTTTCAGCAAAAATATACTGTGGCGCAAAACACCGCTTCGCCTCATAATATAGCGCTTTTGGCTTTCCAAAATAATCTACTGCTGCCCAATTTATTCCCGGCCAGGGCTCGTTAAATTGCCAGAAAAGAGTTCCATAGCAAAATTCATTCATTCTGTGCGAAATAAAAGCAATAGTAAGTCCGCGTGCCTGCAAAATCTGACTCAGATATGCATAATCATAGGGGTCTTCGGGAATATCAAACTCCCTTTCCATGTA
>PKSX01000061.1 GCA_002869435.1 Marinilabiliales bacterium
ATAAAGCAAAATCTTCAAGGCTTTTCTTCATTCATGCGAAGCGATCACGATACAGCGTGATGCGCTCCGATGAAGGACCTACTCCCCCATAAAAACAAACCGATTCCCACCCGCCGGTGAGATGCGGGAATTGTAAAAAGTGTAGTATTTCTTCACCTTGCCTTTGGTCTTTTCGTAAACGTACATATTCATGAAATAATCATATACGTAATCAGCAAGCATATCGGTAAATACCGGAATAAATGCCAGAATATCCTCTGAATATATGGGAAGATGCTCATAGGAATAACCATATCCCTCAGAAGCTTAGATGTATTTCCATCCGCCATCAAAATAATCTTCCAAATTCAATCCGGCATACAATAAGGGCGTTGCCAAAGTAGTGTCATCCACCGGATTGAGACGCAGCCACACATGAAATTGCACCTGCGAAATCAGTGTATCGAAATACTGATTTCCATAGGGAGTAACGACTGAGTCAATAATAGGCACCACATACTCCTCTGCCTGAAGCTGCTCGATCTCCAGAATGAATTTCTGCCCGGGAAACACAAGGAAATCCGTAGCCGAAGTATCGGAAAAAACCTTAAAACCTTTCAGTAAAAGAGAGGTATCCATCTTATTGGCCATGATCTGATCAAACTGATCCGTTCCCTTATTGATGAAATCGTACATGCGATACGGAAAATATCTGCGGGCGAATGTTTCATCTGAACTATTACCCTGTGGCGGATAGAATTTGATCTGCACCGGCGCCGGTTCCATGAGCATTATGGCCGGATAGGGATGATATACCACATACTGCTCCGCATATTTCTTCTCTGTATTGCAGGAAAAGAGCAAAACAAGGATTAGAAGCAGGTATATTGGGTTTGGTTTCATTATCTATTTTATTCCCTTAAAACATGCGAGGGTCTTTTGTCGCAGGGTGGTAAAACCTTCAAGGTTTTATAAACCTTGGAAGGTTTGAGGGGCGGCTGAAAAAACGCTCTTGTGTTGTAAGATTATTTTACTCGCTAGCCACAAAGCTTATAACCTTATCGGCAATATGCTTTCCATATTGTATAGCGGCTTCAATATCATCATCAGATGGTGAGAATTTCACAAATGCTCCGTCGCCCACAAAATCAAGTTTCAAATTCTCAAGCGCTCCACGCAGAATCTTAATCGATTCCCCGCTCCAGCCATAAGAGCCAAAGGCTCCGGCAGGCTTTTTCTTGTCACGAATCGGATTAATGGCTCCAATAAGCTTGTACACCGGCATTAACACATTCTGATTGATGGTTGGGCTGCCTACCACAATACCGCTCGATTCGGTCAGCAACTGATCCAGCTCACCCAGAGTCGAATTTTCAATATCCACAACATTGGCTGTACATTTACCGCTGGCATTTATCCCCTCGCCTATGGCTTTGGCAATAAGTGCCGATTTCTGATAGGCCGAAACATAGGCCACCAAAACTTTGTTCTTTGAAGGGTTCTGTAAATACACTTCGCACATTTCCTTCGACCAGTCTACATAGCGTTTCCAGTCGTTAAGAAGCAAAGGTCCATGCCCGGTTAGAATTGCATTGATATCAAAGCCTTCAATTTTGGCAATAGCTTTTAAGAAGAACTTGCTATAAGGCTTCAGAATAACATCGAAGTAGTACTTGAAAGCATCGTCGTAATTCCCTACCTTTTTGTCAATCATTTCCTCGTGGCAGAAATGGGCCCCAAAAGAATCGCAGGTAAAAAGCAGCTTTTCCGATGGCATATAGGTATACATGCTATCCGGCCAGTGCAGGTTGGGCGCAGAAATAAACTGAAGTTTTTCATTGCCAAGATCCAGCTCATCGCCGTCCTTTACCACAATATGCTCAAAATCTTCATTCATTAAGTCTTTTAGATAACGAATGGCATTTCCGGAACCCACAACTTTCGCATTAGGTGCCTCTTTGAGCAGATGCTTGATACTTCCGCTGTGATCGGGCTCGGTGTGATTGACAATGATGTATTCTATTTCCGAAAGGTTGCAGAGCTTACTCAGTTTCTCTTTATAAACCGGCCAGAATTTCTCTTTCACGGTTTCCACCACCGCCTTTTTCTCCGCATTGATGAAGTAGGAATTATACGTTGTTCCGTATTCCGTCTCCATTACCACATCAAAAGTTACAATGTCGTAATCAAGTACTCCAATCCAGTTTACTTTGTCTGATACGGGAATGATTTTATTGTCAATCTTATTCATAAGACTTTAAATTACAGGGTTAAACTGATTTGTCCGTCGTCTTCAACCGGCGGATCCTCATCGTTTTCACTTTCAATCTTCGGCTTGAATACCGGAATGGCATTTTCAATACCAAGCTTTTCCTGAATAGATTCATTGTCAAACGGCAGTGCTTCTTCCTCTTCTATCTTCGACAACGGATAGCGGCTTAGCTTTTTACCTTTGGCCTTATAGCCCTTGATGCCGATAAACTCATGAACAATAATGGTTTCAGGATCACGGTTGTTTTTCAGCTTGCGGTTATTGAACTTAATGGTGATTTTAGGGAACCATTCGGTACTGAAATGCACCAGCGTTTCATTTTCTTCCTCACTAATAAATTCCATCCATTTATCCACCGCATTCTCGGCCTGAAAGCGTTTCACATAATGTTCTTTGTCGGCATTGGTGTACACCGCCGAGTATACTGTCTTTTCATTGAACTTACTGATAAATAATATCTCATCACCAAAGTGAATTTGCACATCGGGTTTCACAATTCTGAACCTTCCGTTCTTCAGGAAGTAAATGAGATATTCATCTGCTTTGAATTCGCCGAGGAAACGTCCGCGTTCTTCCGTAAATAAACGGTGTACCTCATCGTCGAACCAATATTTTACACCACCAAGGGTTGATTTGCCTTCATCCTTAAGCTTGATCTTGCGGATCATGTAGCGGGTAAGCTGATTACCTTTCGAGCTGCGTCCTTTAATGGCCAGTTCACTAAAATCGAAATCGAAGACCAGTTTCTTGAGTTTCGGACGTGGCACCAAATATATCGTTACCGTTTCGGCCTCACCATTCGGGTTTGAGGTAAAATACAAGACCTTGGTTTTCGGATTGCCCTGAGCCAGATCGTATTCCCGGTCGCGGGTAACACCCTTCACGAAGAAACGCTTCACAAATGAAATACCCGATTTGCCATCGCGGTAAATCATATTGTAAATGGTGCGGTCGTCGTTCTTCTTAAAGACATCGATATGTATGATATCCTCGCCCATAAATACTTTCTCTGCCACTTTCGAGACCATGAAAGTACCATCGGCACGGAAGGCAATGATATCATCGAGCTCGGAGCATTCCGCCACAAACTCATCTTTCTTCAGTCCGAAACCGGCAAAACCTTCCTCGCGGTTTACATACAGGCGCTGGTTGGCAATAGCTACTGTTTGTGCTTCAATGTTTTCGAAAGCACGAATCTCGGTTTTTCGCTCACGGCCCTTGCCGTATTTCTTCTTGATTTCCTTATAATAATCAATGGCGTAATCCACCAGATTATCGAGATGATGCTGAACTTTTTCAAGTTTTTCTTCCAGCTGCTTGATCACCTCATCTGCCTTGAAAGCATCGAATTTTGAAATTCGCTTGATCTTGATTTCCGTCAGGCGAACAATATCGTCGGTTGTAATTTCGCGATAGAACTTCTTTTTATGTGGCTCGAGTCCTTTATCAATAGCTTCGATAACGGCTTCCCAGGTTTCGCATTCTTCAATATCGCGGTAGATGCGTTCTTCGATGAAGATTTTCTCCAGTGATGAGAACAAATGCTGTTCCTGCAGTTCATGCTTTTCAATTTCCAGCTCCTGATTGAGCAGGTTTTTGGTATGCATTACAGAAGTTTCGAGCAAATGATTTACATTGGTAAAAATGGGATTATTATCATCGATAACACAACACATGGTGGAAATAGACACTTCGCAATTGGTAAAAGCAAAGAGTGCATCCATCATTTGATCGGGATTGGTATTGGGCGCCAGATGAATAACGATTTCAACTTTCTCGGCGGTATTGTCTTCAATTTTACGAATCTTGATTTTGCCCTTATCGTTTGCCGCGATAATAGAATCGATCAAAGATCCGGTTGTTGTTCCAAAAGGAATTTCGGTAATAACGAGTGTTTTCTTGTCTTCGGCATGCACTTTTGCGCGTACCCTTACTTTACCACCACGAGCCCCTGCGGCATATGCTTTAACATCTATGTATCCACCGGTAAGGAAATCAGGATATATCTCAAATGAGTCGCCTTTTAATACAGAGATTGAAGCATCGATGAGCTCATTGAAATTATGAGGAAGTATTTTCGATGAAAGTCCAACCGCAATACCCTCGGCACCCTGAGCCAGAAGCAAAGGAAATTTAACCGGCAGGTGCTGAGGTTCTTTGTTCCGACCATCGTAACTGCTCGACCACTCAGTGGTTTTTGGGTTAAACGCAATATCGAGTGCAAACTTCGATAAGCGGGCCTCGATATAACGCGGAGCAGCGGCAGAATCTCCGGTAAGCACATTACCCCAGTTACCCTGCGTATCTACCATCAGTTCCTTCTGCCCCATCTGCACAAGGGCATCACCAATAGAAGCATCACCATGGGGGTGATATTTCATGGTATTACCAATAATATTGGCCACTTTATTATAGCGTCCGTCTTCCAGCTCCTTCATGGAGTGAAGAATACGGCGCTGCACAGGTTTCAGCCCGTCTTTCAGATCGGGAACCGCACGTTCCAGGATTACATAAGAAGCGTAATCGAGAAACCAATTGCGATACATTCCGCGCAATGAAGTCACCTTCGCCTTATCGGCGTGCTCCTCCTCCTCGGTAAATGCAGCTCGTTTCTTTTCAGGATTCTCGTCCATAGTAGTTTACATAGTTTTCCAAAGTCGCAGCAAAATTACTTCTGCCAAAAGAAATATCAAAGCGAAAATGAGAAATGTTTTCCACAATCGCTTTCCGTACTGCATTTCGCTCAGTGTTGCTGTGATATCGCTTTGTGAATCAAAGATTTCGACATTTGGAAGCGCTGAAGATTTCTGCTGCAGATCTTCCATTGTCCATAAATCGGGCTGCGATTCACGGCGATTATAGTTTAAACCGAAGGACCTGAGGGTGGATTCTCCGTCGGTGATTTTATAGGGGCCGGGCTCCTGTATCTGACCCATAAGGTAAATTAATGCCGGACTGCCGTTATTGAAAGCCGGCACAATATCGGTTGAGCCGTCGAAACTCTTTACATGAGGCGCCTGATCAGATTCTAATGTAATTTTGGGCAATTCGATACCATCATCATAATCAAGCGGATAAGCCAGCGACATCAAACCACGGCTCATAAAGGCCATTTGAATAAAGGTAGGCACAATCATGGCATTGGATGTAAAGTCGGAAAAATCATCCTGCAACGGAACCGCCATAACGTAAAGATGTCCGTTTCCGTTGGTATACTCATTCAGATACGAGCGGCCGTTGAGCATATTCATAATCGAACGCCCTTCGTTAATGCTTAAAATATAAGACTGATTTACTTCAGGCAATCGCACCTGCTCAGGTGCAGTTTCAAACACCTCGTAAAACAGCGGGTGCAGATAGTCGACACCGGCCACACGCGTATTTCCGGTATCGAGGCCCATAAGACCACGGGCACCAAGCGCTGAAAATAATTCTGAATAATTTCCCGGTCGATATGTGGATGATGGTATAAGCAATACATTAGAGCCATTATTCATGGCATTGAGCAATTCCTGTGTCAGCGATGAAGAAATGGTGCTGAGTTCATCCAGGATGATAAAGTCGGCATTTCCAATTTCAGCAAAAGCAATTTCCTGCTCAGCATTCTGACGATACGCAAATAAACTGTCGCGATCGAACAACGCCTGTATGGTTCCTGTGGCGTTTCCACCTTTAATATGCAAGACCGGAATCTGCGTAGCCATATCAAATGCAAAATGCATTACATCATCGAAAAGTACAGGGCTGTCGTCAATTTCAATATAGCCGGAATGGCTGCCGCCTTTACCAACGGTGAATCCAAAGCTTACGGTTTCGCTGCCGCCGGCAGAGATCTGAATATCGGTAAGGCCTTTCTGTCTGTCATTTACAAACAGACGAACCGGAATCTTCTCGATGGGTACATCACTATAATTTCGGATTCGGGCACTCACCCTTATTGTCTTATTCTCGAGCTGTATGGGTGCGTTGAACCAGATGCTGTCGATGGCAATATTCAATGGCGTTTCTTCGGTAAGCGGAATCCAGAAGAAGCTGGCGTTTTTCCACTCGGCCTGATCTATATCGGCCGAAACCTTCTGGAAATCGCTGATGATATAGGCATGATGATCGGCATTGGGGTATTTGGCCATCTGATCGTAGAGGCGTGGCAGCACATCGCTGAAATTGCGGAATACCGATGATACTTTGGCCTCGGTAAGCATTTCGATGAATTCGTCCCGGGAGACAAAACGCTCGTGCATACCGTCGAAATCATTGAGCAGAAGGCGGAAAAGCACATTTTGATCGTATGCCAGGGCAATTTCTTTGGCTTTATTGCGGGCTTCTTCAAAGAGAACAGACTGATCGGTGCTCATGTCCATGCTCATGGAATTATCGAGGTAAACCGACACGAGGAGCTGGCCGCCTTTTTCATTTCCGTCTTCGAGCGGAATATACGGGCGGGCAAATACCAGCACCAAAGCAGCGATAGCCAGCATACGCAGCGACATGATAATGAGACGGCGGAGGCGGCTTTGCTTTTTGTTTTTCTCGAGCAGTTGACGCAGCAGGTAATTATCGGAAAAGTGCACACGGCGGTACCGTCGGAAATCGAAGAGGTGAACGATTACCGGGATGGCAAGGGCGAATAATGCCCATAAAAAGGCCGGTGCAGCAAATTGCATAATTGGCGTTTGAATTTAGTAACGTGCAAAGTTAGTTTTTATTTGTGGAATGAAGACGCGGATGGACAAAGCAAAAATCACTATATATTCGCTACCGCGCGAATCTTTCGCGTGGTTAGAAAAATCTTTAAGAACTACTAATCCAAAAATCCCTAGCCGCTACCGCGCGAATCTTTCGCGTGGTTAATCCTTCAATACTACCTAGCCGCTACCGCGCGAATCTTTCGCGTGGTTAATCCTTTAAAACTACTAATCCAAAAATCCTTATTTTTGATATGTCATGAGCAGAAACTATAAGTTTCATAATCCGCAAGGAACATACTTTGTAACATTCGCAGTAGTTGAATGGATAGATGTATTTACTAGAACAGATTATAAAGATATCATTCTCGAAAGCCTGCGGCATTGCCAGAAAGAAAAAGGAATGGAAATCTATGCCTGGTGTATAATGACCAACCATATCCATTTAATCTACAGAAGCATAAAAGATGAAAAGCCCGAACAAATATTAGGCGATTTCAAGCGATTCACAAGCAAGGCTTTGGTTAAAGCTATTCAAGAAAATCCGGCTGAGAGCAGAAAAGATTGGATGCTTCAAATATTTGCTGATTCTGGCAGAAGATCATCAAAAGTGGATAAATACCAGTTCTGGAGGCATGATAATAATCCAATTGAGTTGTGGAGCAATACAGTAATTGATGAAAAGCTGGATTACATACATAATAATCCGGTAAAAGAAGGCTATGTTTCAAAGCCTGAAGATTATCTATATAGCAGTGCTTCTGATTACTGCGGGATAAAAGGACTGTTGGATGGGATCGTGGTAATCTTGTAAAGCCATACATATAACTTTGAAGGATTGTTAGTTATTTATGGCAAGCCACACGAAAGATTCGTGCGGCAGCGATTATCATAAAAAGCCGGAGTCCGTTATAGAGCGAATTCGACGCAAAACCTTTGTTTTTCTCGTTGGTTTTTAGTAATTTCGAACTCGTAAATTTGATTAGAAATTGATCGGCTGAAGTAATGAAAATAATAGTATCCTTTTCTTTATTTATACTAGCAGGAGCATGTATTTTATCTTGCTCAAATCATGAAAGAACAAGTGGTGCAATTACTGAAATATGGCTTGAACCACACGCCGGAATAGCCAATTTTTCGTATATCTATATTTATTTGGAATCAAACGATCCAAGACTCTTTGAGCAAATAGAGAATAGTGAAATTGATAAAATTGAGGTGATAGGTATAAATGGGTTTGATTATTATACTGATGAAATACGAAAAACTCTAATTGATACGGTTGGAAGTACAAACAGGTATGTCATTTCGATTCAAACCGGGCTGGGTGTTGTAAAGAATATTTTGAAAATCAATACAACTATTTCTAAGATTGAAGACACAAGCTTTCTTTATGAAATATCTACAACTGGTGTTGGCGTCCAATTAGAATCAAAAGATTTGCGTTGGAGTTTTGGTGTGTGGAATCAAGGCAAATAATAATTATTAGAGTTTGCATAAATGCTTTTCCCCCCGATTACTATGACTTAACCAAATAAAAATTCATTTTTTTTAAATGAATTGAGTTTATGCTGTTCTTCTTACCTCATACATTCGGTCATCTCTAATACAAGCACAAAGCCTATGTACTAATTTATTTCTTACGTTGTTGATTACCAACATCTTGCTTTTCCCCTCGGATACTTTTCTTTCATAATATGCTTTCATCTCAGGGTCATAGGTTACAGCAGATAAAGCACACATATGAAGTTGCTTTTTCATACTCTTGTTTGCCATATGATGCACCCTTGGCCTACCTTTTATACTCTTGCCTGAAGTGTGCTCAAAAGGCACCACACCGCAGTAGCACGCTAACTGTCTTGGCTTATCATAATACTTAAACTCATTTGTGAAACAGATCAAAAACAGTGCGGTAATCTTTCCAATACCTGGAACCGAAGTAGCTTGTTTAAACACTTTACTAAGATTCTCGTCTGATTTTACTAGCTCATCGAGTTGTTTTTCAATGCTTTTCAGATCTTTTTCAATGCCTGCAACTGTATGTGTTTGGTGATTTTTGGTTAGCTTGGCTATTGATTTATCAAAAATCTCCAGTTCTTTTAGTGTCTTAAGCAATCCTGCTTTGGTAACTGTTAGCTTATTCCTTAATGACAACAGCTTTTTAATCTTTTCAACGGTCTCAGATGGCGCTTTATAGATAATCGCTTCATCTGCATTTTTCATAGCATAGTATGCAATTCTTTCAGCATCAAGCTTGTCATTTTTGCCTCTTTGAACGCCTATACTTCTAATAATTTTCAATGACATTTCAACCCATAATGAAAACTCAAATGCGAGTAAATTCTCAATAATTTGCTTTCCGTAAATACCGGTATGTTCCAAACATATTAAGGTATTATCTGAAGTGGCATTCATTGTTTTAAGCCATCTTATCAGTGCTTTAACCCCTTTGCTACTGTTCTCAAATTGTTTATGAATGGGCTTATCTTTTTTACCATTCAATAAAATTACTGCATCAAAGAATTCTTTGGATACATCAATGCCTGCAAAATGTGTAAATTTGCTCATAATAATAGTTTTAAAGATTAGCAACCGATTACTGAATACAATCAAAACCTTGATAATAGGTCTATATACCTAAATAACTATCTGATGCCAGTTCAGTAAAAAACTGACAAAGTCCTAATCGGGGGATAGTCCTAACATACTTGCCACCGCGCCTGGTTCACTTTGTCAGTAGGTTGTTAATCAAAATTAATTGAAATTCTTGTGATGCAAAACTAAAGGCTGCCGCACGATTAGCGCAGCGTATCGTGTGGTAAAAAACGCCTAAACCCTTCTCATGTCATCTAAAGTAAACTAATCCCCATAATTCGTATATTTGAATCCAACATGTTTTAAATATCAAACATTTAGTTTTAGGGCCCATGAAAAAGATTGAAAAGTATCTACATGCATTTAACGAAGTATCCAGGGAACATTTCAACCAGCAAAACTGGTTGGTTGAACGATACAATTTCTTCAATGACTTCTTTAAAGAAGAGAATCTTGAAAAAGCTCAATGGGCAGATTTTCAAGAATTAGGAGAAAAACTGCATTGCTTTGTTTCAATGGCTATTGCTAAATCAAAAGCACTGGGCAATCCCAATCATTCAATCGAGCACTATCGGCAGGCTTTCAATTATTTGGTTCGAGGTACTGATCCAGTCAATATCAGAATAAAGAATCTCCTAAACTCAAAGTCTGAGTACTATATCAGGAATTTTGGAGAAGCATCTATTAGTGAACTAATCGGTTG
>PKSX01000251.1 GCA_002869435.1 Marinilabiliales bacterium
CAATGATGGAAGTCAGGTTTTTACAGAACAGTTGGTAACATGGAGTAACACACAGCTCGATAATCCAAGTTATTTCTCTATTGCCGACCTGGACAATGATGGTGATGATGATTTTGCCATTGTTGCATCTGCAGCCAGTACCAGACCAAAAGGTATCTTTTGGATCAGAAATGAAGGTGCCGGAACATTTAGCAGTCCGATAGCTATTCAAAGCGGATTAAACTATATGGGTGAGGTAGTTACATATGATTTTGACGGTGACGGAAATATTGATATTGTTGTTGCTGACGGACCTTTCGGATCTGCCGGTTTAAGACTGATTAAAAACAATGGAGGAGGTAGTTTTACAACAAGTTCGCCTCTGAGTTTTAAAGCAGAAACCATTAAACTGGGAGATATTGACAGCGATGGCCTTATGGACTTTGTAGTTAGAAATGATGATGATAATGATATTGTCTGGATGAAAAATGATGGTGGATTTACGTTTGCCGACAGCACCATTGTTATGAGCGAGGCACGCGATGTCGAGTTTTCCATATGCGATGAAGGAAACGACGGAGTAACCGATATCTTTTTCTATACTAATTATTTTGGATTTACCAATACCACCAACTTCACAGTCGGTTTACTAACCAACGATGGCTCTGAAAACTTCACTCTGACTTATTACCTTACTACTCAAACCAATATGAACAGTGGTATGGCAATGGATTTAGAAATGGACGGTGATGTTGATTTCATACTTGCATATGACTATGCCGATAAAATCTCAATTTTCGAGAATCTGGACGTAGACCTTCTTGATCCTGTTATTATAACATGGCCCACTGCATCCGATATTAACGCAGGAGAATCATTGGCCAGCTCGGTACTCAGTGGTGGTTCTGCAAGTGTTCCCGGTATATTCAGCTTCACTAATCCAGCCATTACTCCACCTGTTGGGTACTATACTGCCGAGGTTATTTTTACTCCGGCTGATCCTGTAACATACAATAGCGTTTTAGGTTCGGCTCAGGTTCTTGTTACCGATACCATTCCTCCCGTTGCCGTATGTCAGGATATTACAGTTTATCTTGATGGTGCGGGTTTAGCTTCCATCACAGCTGCAGATATTGATGGCGGTTCAACGGATAATGTGGGGATTGCATCTCTTGTAGCTTCACAAACATCTTTTAATTGTTCTGATATAGGTGTAAATTCCGTAACTCTTGTTGTCACTGATAATTTTTCAAATGTAGATTCATGTACAGCTATAGTGACCATAGCTGACACCGTATCTCCAACAGCGGTTTGTCAGAATATTACTGTTTATCTTGACGGAGCAGGATCAGCGACTGTTTATGCAGCAGATATTGACGGAGGATCAAGTGATAATTGTGGTTTAGACACTATTTTCATGATTGATGGCGGGTTACCGGTTGATCAGATAGTTTTCTCCTGCTCAGATCTTGGGCCAAATGCCATTCAGTTAGTAGCCCTTGATGCCAGCATGAATTTTGGAACTTGTGTTGCAGTAATAACTGTTCTTGATACGATTTCACCAACAGCAGTTTGCCAGAACATTACCGTTTATCTCGATGGCTCAGGCAATGCAACTATAACCGCTGCCGATATCGACGGAGGCTCAACCGATAACTGCGGAATTCCTTCACTTGGCGCATCTCAAACAACATTTACATGCTCTGATATCGGACCAAACACCGTTAATCTTACTGCAACAGACGGAAGCACTAACTCCTCAAACTGCAATGCTACAGTTACTGTTGTTGATACAGTGTCACCTGCAATTACCTGCCCCGGAAATCAAACAGCTTATGCAAATGCTTCCTGTCAGGCAACCATACCAAACTTTACCGGAATGGCTGTGGTATCAGATAATTGCGACGCTTCTCCGGCAGTTACACAATCTCCACTACCCGGCACCATCGTTTCAGGAGCCGGCACCACAGTGAATGTAACATTAACGGCAACCGATGCCAGCTCCAATTCAACAGATTGTAATTTTATTGTCACCATTCAGGATTCGATAAAACCAACAATATCCTGCCCGGGAAATCAAACAGTATATGTAGGTGCTTCATGTCAGGCAACGGTTCCTAATTTTACCGGAATGGCTGTTGCTTCTGACAATTGCGACCCATCACCTGTTGTTTCACAAATACCGGCACCGGGAACTATAGTTTCAACAACTACAACTATTACGTTAACTGCTACTGATGCCAGTACAAATTCTTCAAATTGCACATTTGATATAATACTCTCAGATACCACAAGTCCGGTTGCGGTATGTCAGAACATTACCGTATATCTTGACGGATCCGGAAATGCCACCATCACAGCCGCAAATATTGATGGAGGATGTGCCGACAATTGCGGGGTTCCATCATTAAGTGCTTCGCAAACAACATTTACGTGTGCTGATCTTGGTCCAAATACTGTTACACTAACAGCCACAGATGGAAGCACTAACTCCTCTGACTGTGATGCTATAGTTACAGTGATGGACACTATTAGTCCGGTAGTAACTTGCATTGGAGACACAACAATCTGTGATGATGTTTTACCTGATTATACAGGATTAGTCATTGCATCCGACAATTGCGGTATTATGAACATAAGTCAGAACCCGATACCCACATCTGTCATAGCGGGTCCGACACTGATTACAATTACAGCAACTGATTCCAGCTCAAACAGCAGTTATTGTACATTCACAGTTACACCAAATGCTAGCAGCTCTTCAACTGACAGTATTGTGGCTTGTTTCTCATACACCTGGATTGACGGAAACACATATGCTCAAGATAATGACACTGCAACATGGACTATCCCGAATGCAGCGGGTTGCGACAGTGTAATTACATTGAATCTGACCATTAATACAGTAGATACATCTGTGACTGTTGCTGATCCAATGATTACTGCAAATGTAACCGGTGCATTGTACCAGTGGCTTGATTGTAATAGCTCATATGCAATTATTTCCGGGGAAACCGGTCAATCATTCACAGCTATCACTAACGGAAGCTATGCTGTTGAAATTACTGAAAACGGATGTACAGATACTTCTGCATGTGTGCAAATAGTTTCCACAGGTATTGGAGAAAGCGGATTTGAGAATATAGTCATTTATCCCAACCCAAACAGCGGTCAATTCAGTATTGATTTTGGCGGGTTGGATAATCCGATTTTGAGAATCTACACCATAGCCGGTAAACTCTTAATGGAAAGAAGAAACATCACTGAGGCAGTTCTTACTGTTGAATTTAATGAAGCTGCAGGAATCTACGTTCTCGAGATCATTTCTGAAGGATATAGCCGGAAATACAAGCTTATTAAAGAATAATGAAGTGGTTTTTGGCACAATATTCATGCGGCTTCCGAATATTGTGCCAAAAACAGATTTAGATTGAAAGAATAGCCCCGCATTTCGCTTCGCTCATACGGGGCTATTGTTATTCGAACCCTTCAGGGTCGGAAATACTGCTTATAATTTAGCTTTCACATTTTCCGGCAGCGCATCCTTATGCACCATCAATGCCACGGTTTTCAGCATAAAAAACTGTGTATTCATGAGGATATAACCATCGTATTTTCCGATTTCACCCCATGAGTTTTTGATGAGATAATACTCATCGCCGGTGTATTTTTTGAGTTTACCCACGACATGCATAACATGATCGACTTTAGTTTCGTGTGTATCGTACATTTGCTGGCGTAGTTTTACCCAATCAGAATTCTCAGGCAAATCAAGTTTGGCAGTTCCTTTAGCTTCTGAAAAACCGGACTCACTTATATCTCCGTCCCAGGCCAGACTATAACCATTTTTCAATGCATCATCAACAACCTGCATAAAAACATCAAATGGAAGATTATAGTACAGGCCTGCATCCCAGTTGAAGCGGTCCTCCAAAACAAAGTATTCAAAATATGGCCGGTGAGTATATGAAGTAATTGTAATATAATCTTCCGGATTGATATAATATTCTGATGTGAAACTCTCTATAGAGTGCTGCTTTCCTTTGTATTGAAACATCCCAGGTGGATGATCCAGATGGCTGGTTAAAATTGAGTCCACTACAGCGTGATAGTTCTCTGCAAAATCAGGACCGGTTAGTTTTGCTATACTTTTCACATAATGTATCATGGCCGTATCAAGCAGAGAATGATCGTGGCCGGGCCCCATTGTATAACCTCCGTATGCAGATTCCGGCATAAGCCCCATTTGAGTAACAACCTTCATCACATCGTGCATCTGGCCGCCGAAAGTGAGATAATTCTCGCCCTGCATGCGTAAATGCATTTCCACTTTATTGAACCAGGCATGATAAACCATAAACATTTCGCTCAGATCATGCTTCCCTTTTCCCTGTCGTATCAACTCAGATTCAATGAATGATATGGTTGCAAATGCCCAGCAGGTTCCCGACATTTGCTGATCCTTGATGGAAGTATGCTTAACTACCGCAATGGTATCGTAAAGAGATTGCGCATTTGATGCAACACAAAGCCATATAAAAAGCGAAAGAAAAACTATTTTTTTCATACGTAGAATTTCAAAAAATTAGACAATAGCTGAATCCCAACTTTTGTGATATGAGACTCGGGATGAAACTGAAAGCCACAAACAGGAAATTTTAAGTGTTCGAGCGACATAGGGACATTATTTTGCGAAACGGAGGTGATTTTCAAATCATCCGGCAGACTTTCCTGCACTACTGCCCATGAATGATATAATCCGGCAGAAAACTGATCAGGAATATCAGTAAAAAGCTCTGTACCTGAGTGATTCACAATGGCCTCGCTGCCATGATACACTTGTTTCATGTTAATGATCTTGCCTCCAAAGGCTTCAGCAATGGCCTGCATACCAAGGCAAATACCCAACAGAGGAATCATTCCGGCCAGATTTCGAATGATTTCAGGCAAATTATTCTGTTCGGGTATGCCGGGGCCCGGAGAAATGACAAGCGCATCGAAGTCTTTAATTAAATCCTGATGAAAATCTTCCACACATACCACATCCACCTGATCTGCACCGGCTTTTATCAGGCTTTCACGCAGAATGAAAGTATAGGAATCGTGGTTATCGAGAAGCAGAAGGCGTTTCATTAGGACAAATGTAGGGATAATTGTAAATATTGGATTATCTTCGACTGCTGTTATCAACTCCTTATTGAGATGAGTAAAAAAACGGAAGAATCAAACTTAAAGAAAGCTCATAATAAGAACGCACCATACTGGGCAGCAGCAATTGTGATCTTTGGTATTTCAGGATTATCCTCTATATGGTTTGATCTGGGACAATTCTGGAAAGGATACATCCTTGATATGGCAGGGCCGGCCTGGAACTACATTCTATTCAGAGGTCTGTTCACTTCATGGACAAATAATAAATGGACACGATTTTTCACACCTCTCAGAACAGTAATATTATTCATTTTAGTGTGTTTTGGAATTGAAACATTGCAGTTTTTCGAAGTATACGATTCAACATTTGACCCCTTTGATCTACTCGCATATATTTCAATATTGGTTCCGATATACCTGATTGATAACCAAATAATAAAAAAAGCAAAAGACTTTAGAAATCAGGATTCACAGTAGTGAAAATATTACCTTTCATTAATATGAAAAACAAATTATCACCAAAACTTAATACATATCTAAAAAAATTGTATATTGGTATCGTATATTGAAATTTACTGAGATTACTATACCTTGTTAACAGAGAGAAACAAAGGTCTTCTGAAGAAAATACTGTTTTAATAATGTGAATAAAAAGTGCGGTGTCAGCACGATAATCACTGACAATAAAGAAATGAAAAAGCTGGTTTATCCTCTCTCTTTGTCTCTATTAGTATTCTTATTCCCAAGTTTATCATATTCCCAAAGCGGTACCATAAAAATATTTTCAGAGCTGGAGGATGTTCAGGTTTATCTTGATGAAGTGCCGCAAGGCACAGATATTTCCATCATTGAATCTGTATCAAGTGGGAGCCATTATTTAAAGCTTGTCAAGGATAGTGTAATTGTTTACGGCGAGCTTATTTCGGTGGTTGAAAATGAAACAACAACAGTGCTGCTTAAAGATTCTAAAGAGGTGCAGGAAAAACTGCTGCAGGGAAAGCTTAACAAAGAACAAAAGATTATTGACGATAACCCGGAAGGAGTAAAACAATACAAAGAACAATATCTGGATATCATGGTGAGCACCAGATACATTACTGAAACAAGCACTGTGTATGAAAGCAAATATTATCCCGGATACTATTCATCTACAGGCAAAACAAATGTAAATTCTGTTTCTGAAACCAAAGAAATAACAGATTGGTTCATCATACAAGGGGGACAACAAATATCTCACAACGACTTTGCTCAGATTATTGGAGAACAAGATAAAATAGATGATATAGACGCACAAAACAAAATTATTAAACGCAAAAGGTCTAACAGAACGGCTCTGGGACTGGCCGGATTAACAGTTGGCGCTATTGGCGGTTATTTTTTCTTTGCAGCTATAACTAGTGGGGGAAGTTGGTTAATGCCTTGTATTGTTTATGTGCTGGGATTTGAAGTAGGTATAATGTCACTAGCAATGAAACCTAAATATGAGTCCGTATATTATGACATGAATGAAGCCAGAGAAAAGATTCTTGTCTATAATCAGAATCTTAAAAAAGAGCTTGGTTTGCCGCTCAGCTATGAACCAAACTAAGAAGACTCACTGCTGAAAAATATGCACTAAATCAGTTTTGTGTTGCCCCCTATTCCAATTTCGCGACATTCTGTAATCCATGTCTGCTCATTTTCACGAAGATATTTCTGAATCTCCGTTGCATTTCCTTTCCCACGTACAAAATCCAAAAGAGAATCATCGCCGAGTAAAATTTCTATAGCAGGTCGATCAGAACCATATTCATAAGGCTCTTTCAGGAAAATATCGTAGCCTGATACGCTTTGAATCGTACGGAGTAAAAGCATAGATAGCATAAGCGAATGATAGCCGGGGCCGGTTACATGTAGCTGAAATCCATTGCAAACCACTCCCGCATGCTTATGAAAAGCCGGAACAAACTGCAGTGGACGAAGAACAAAAGAATCCTTTATATATGGATATTCTGCTAAAACTTCATCTCTGATTTTCAACACATTTTCATATGAAAGAAAAGGTGCCCCAAATATCTCAAACGGCCTGGTAGTCCCCCGCCCTTCGCTTAATGTGGTCCCTTCAAAAAGACATTGGCCGGCATAGACCTGTACGGTTTCGCGCAAAGGCATATTTGGAGATGGCTGAATCCAGAAATCGTTTTCGGGTTTCATAAGCTGCAAATCAAATTCTGCATTGAGTTTTGATTTGAAATACCTTGCCAGTTCGCCAATGGATAATCCATAACGATGCGGAAGCCCCGCTACGCCCAGAAAAGAACTGTATTTTTCGGGAAGCACAGTTCCTTCCACCTGATTTCCTGCCGCATTTGGCCTGTCGACCACCAGCACCGGAATATTTCTTCCGGATTCCTGCACCGCCTGCAGTAAATAGTACAAATGCGTTATGAAAGTAAAATATCGGGCACCTGCATCACGAATGTCAATCAGCAGAGAATCAATATCTTCGAAATCTTGTTTCCGGGGCTTTAAACTTTCTGCAGATGAGCCGTAAAGGCTCACAATATCAATATCCTGATTCAGAAAATCATAGTGAGGAGCATCCAGTTTATGCTGATCCTGCCACTCGGCAAAAAAACCATGTTCGGGGATAAAAAGTTTCCTCAGCCTGCCCTCTTCGTGCAGAACTTCAACCAAATACTTTCCCTGATCAGGCAGCCAGGAAGACTGGTTTGAGAAGAGGGCAATTCGCCTGTATTCAGCTAATTGCAGAATCATCCTAAAACCTCACCACTGACTTAATGTGTTCCAGGTCTGCTGTATCGAAAACGATCCAGAACAGCGGTCTGTAGCCCTGAAATTCGCCCAGATCATCAAAAACAGAAACCGATGGATTGATTCCCATTACCGTCTTTTTGAATACGAAGGGATTGGTTGAATACTCCCATTTCTCGACAAATTTCAGTCTGGTAAAATCCTGCGGCAGAATTTTCACCTCATATTCATATGGGATAAGGTTACCCAATGTATCGGGAACATAGACCGTATCCATATGATCATTTAATGCTTCTGCCTCTGATACTCCAAGTTCCTTAAAGAAATAATCGTATGCATTGAGTTTATGTGAAGCCACATTATCTTTTAAATCCATAAAGAATTTCTCACGCTTCGAAGCATCGAAACTATGCAAAAACCCCGGTGACTCACCGTAGAGCTTAACTGTTTCACCTGTATTATTCTGTACGAGAGCATCGCAAATGATCAGATCGGTAATAAGTACCGGTTTCTTTGCATCAACAGTATCGCAATTCACCCAAAACAGAGGCACAATATGACTTACCACACGATCAGAGTCTTTTAATACCACTGCCGGTGCTACCGCAATAACTTCTTTATAAAACGAGTATGTTTCAGGGTTATAGGTCCATTTTTCACGAAAGCGCAAGACCCTGACTTTATTCATTTCACTTCTGATGTACTGAAACAGATCCATTTTATCATAAAACCAGTTTGTATCGACCTCAATCAGAAGGTTTTTTACAGCCTCTTCATCCACACTGTTTCCATAGGCATCTACTGCCTTACCTGCACTTAGCTCATTGAAAAGGAATTCGAGAAATGCAAGCCTGTCGCCGGCATCGACATTGTTTAAAAACGACTCCATACTTTCCTCATTGTCGATGGTCACATCGTACTCAATTCTTTCAGTCAGAAGTTCGCGTTTTTCCTCTTTTTCCTTACACGCTGAAAACGCAAATACCATCAGCGCTACCAAAATAAAAATCCTGTTATTCATACCCTGTTGCTTTTTAAAATAATTTATCTATTAACGTTGCATACTTTGCAGTTATTACAGCACGCTTCAATTTTAATGTAGGTGTGAGCTCTCCCGAATCCACAGACCAGGCCTGATCGGTGAGTTCAAACTTCACAATACGTTCGTGTTCACCCAATTGCGAATTTACAGATTTAATTTCTTTTGCAATACGCTCCCGAATGACCGGATTTTTAATGGCATCGGCATTGGAACTAAAATGCTGATTTTTTACGGCACACCAGTTTTTAATATGGAAAAAGTTAGGAGAAATAATTGCAGCCGGATATTTCTGGTTCTCTCCCAAAACCATAATATTTTCAATAAACGGAGACTCTTTAAGCTTGTTCTCAATCAGTTGAGGTGCAATATACTTACCGGATACCGTTTTAAATATCTCTTTTTTACGATCAGTAATTTTGAGATTCCCATATTCGGTAAGACGGCCAATATCACCTGTTTTAAACCAGCCATCCTCAGTCATCACCTCTTTAGTGAGTCCGGGTTCTTTATAATAACCTATCATCACATTGGGGCCATTCACCTGAATTTCACCATCTTCGGCGATACGAATTTTTACATTCTTCAATACAGGTCCTACCGTTCCAAACTCAATTTCATTTTTACCCCAGTTATTTACTGAAACAACCGGACTGGTTTCGGTAAGACCGTAGCCTTCGAGAACCCGGAAGCCAGCCGCCCAGAAAATACTTGCAAGACGTATCTGTAAAGATGCTGCCCCACTTACAATAAGATCAAGATTACCACCAAGAGCAGCATGCCATTTACTAAAAACAAGTTTCCGTGCAATCCATAAACGAAAATAATACCATGAACTATTTCCCTGAGAATTGTACTTCTTTCCAAGATTAATAGCCCAGAAAAAGATCATTCTCTTAATTCCTTTCAGCTTTCTTCCCGTAGTCATGATCTTGTCGAATATACTCTCGAGTAATCTGGGAACCGTTGAAATAATATTGGGTTTAATCTCACGCATAGCATCACCGATTAATGCCACATTGTCTACGTAATAGATGCTGTATCCATTGTATTGATACATATAGGTGAGCATGCGCTCATACACATGGCAGAGAGGCAGAAAGCTTAATGCAGTATAATCCGGGGTTTGCGGCGGAATAAGCTTTGTAACTTCAACATTGCTCAGAATATTGGCATGAGAAAGCATAACCCCCTTC